>JBJTYJ010000093.1:0-5529 GCA_046082705.1 Actinomycetota bacterium
TGCGCACCACCAGCACCGGTTGGGTGGCAGTGACCTCGTACTGCAGAAGGTCGAGGCTCTCGGGAATCGACACGTAAACGGGTCGCCCGGCCGGCAACGCAATCGATTCGAGTCCCGCTGCGGGCAGTCGGCCGGCCGGCCCGATGCTCGCCACGGATGCCGTTGCGTCGACGCCCGTGATGTTGAACACGAGCAGGGCACGTTCACGGCCGGCCTCGGCACCGATCGCCGATCGCCACTTCGTTGCTGCCATTGCCGATGGCAGCGCAAGGTCGACCGACGTTGCCGCGTTCTCGTCGAACTGGCGCGTCACGGCATGTTCGACGACGACCGAGTCGCCTTCCAACACCGACAATGACACCACGAACTCCGATTCGGGCAGGCCCGCCACGTTCGCCATCGACACACTGACCACGCGGTGCGACGGAACAACGAGCGAGAGAGGCTGTGCCGTCACCGCGTCGGAACCCGAGAACAGCACCGAGACCATCGCGTCGTTCTCGCCCGGATTGAAGACGTCGATCTGTTCGGCCGGCTTGCCCGCGTAGTTGCCGGTCACGACCCACCAATCCGTGTGGGCCGCGGGCGCGCCGAGCTTCAACGTGTAGCCCAAACGACCGGTACCGAGATAGTGCTGCGCACGCGCGGCAACGAACGCCCCGCTTTGTGCGCGAATCTCCACACCGACCAGTTCCTCGCCGCGCGCACCCTGCTCGGCAATCTTGATGACGCTCAGCGACTGTGGCGGCAGCACGAAGCCCTGCAGTGGCGACGGTGCACGTTCGCCGTCTTTCGTCACGAACCGAACGTTGATCACCGTTGCATCGACGAGTGGGTTCGTGAGGACGAGGTCTTCTTCGCTGTCACTTGCGGTGAAGCCGTCGGCGAAGTACCACGCGTCGGACGGCGCGTTTCCGCACGGCTGGTACGACTCGCCCGCAGGGAAATCGGCGCGTTGTTCGACCACTGCACCACCGGCGCCGTTCACGCCCGTGAGTTCGATGAGGGCACTGGCATAGCGCCCGTCGACACCTTCGTCGAGATCAATGATCACCTTGTCGCGTGGCGCGACGGTGATCGAGTTCGTTTGCGGGGTGGAACCGTCGACGTAGCGGGTCACGATGCCCGTCAGCTCGTCGTCGGTCGGATTCGCCACGATCGCCTCGCCTCCGTGGTCGGAGCCGTCGTAGCCCTTGCCACCGAGTGGCACACCGGGGCAGTACCACGCACTCGACGTAACGGGAACATCACTTGCCGCAGGGGGAAGGGCGGCGGCCGCATCGGCAATCACAACCGCGTCGGGCGCCACCTCAGGAACATCGACACGTCCGGCACGGTCGACGACCACGACGGCAGTCGCCGCCAACGCAACGAAGACGATGCCCGGGACACGACGCACGCGGCTCATCGCGGCCCCGCTTCGAATGCGATCGGCGTGTCGTCACTGCGATCGACGTGCACCGGCAACGCACGACGCCGCCGCACGCGCAACCCAAGGGCGACGAAGAGTGCGAAACACCACATGCCGAACTGCCCAACGACGAAAGCCACCTGCAGGAACGGACGGTCGTAGCGCAACGTCGCGCGCGATCCCTGCGACACGGTGTCGGGCACGTTGAACCCGGTTGTTGCACCGAAGGCCGGACGCGACGCCAACCTGCGGCCGTCGACCGAAAGCGTCCAACGCGGCGAAGGAGGAACGGCGACACTGACCACGCCGGGCGACACCCCGAGACGCTGCGTGGCGCGACCGGGCACGAACCCCACCTTTGCCGGCGTTGCACCACGGAGGTCGGTGAGAACGAGTTCGTCCATGCCCGCGGTCGTGCTTGCTTCGGCACCCGCCGCGCTGAGCTGCGCAACCGTCGGCACCCATGCGGTGTTCTCGTAGATCAGCAGGTCGGCCGATTCGTATTGTCTGCGCAGGTCGAGCTGCACGCGCATCGCATCGACGAGCCCATCGGGGACGTCCATCGGCTCGCTACGCGTACTGCGCGCGCCATCGATGCGCGGAACGACGATGTAACGAACGCCGAGCGGGGCGATGAGGCGCCCGACACGGGGCGTGTCACCGGACATGAGATGCGACAGCGCATTTTCCAGCGTTCGCACGGTCGAGGTTGCCCCGGGCGACCACTGTGTAAAAAGAGTGGCAATACCGTCGTCGGTGACCGCGTAACCAAGCTGCAGACCACCACCAGCATCGAGCGTTCGAGGTGCGGCCGGCAACAGGTCGGGATGACCGAGGTACAACACGCGGTAGTCGCCCTCTTCGGGGTTCTTCGCGAGCTGCAGCAACAACGTGTCGAGCGAGGAACGCGGTTGGTTCCAGCGACCGTCGGCGGCGTTGACAGCAAGCGGAATGACGGGAACGAGAACTGCGAGCGCCGCCAACAACGCGAGTGGCTGACGCCAACCGAAGCGTGCCCCGCGAACGTCGTTTTCGACTGCGTCGAGCAACGCAACGACACCGAGAGCAAGGCCTCCGGCTGCAAACGACAACAACACACCCGACTCGGGCAAGGGGAAACCGAACACGCGCGAGTCGGATGCCACCGCGAGTGCGGCAAACACGGCAGTCAACACCGCCCCGCGTACGGCCCACACGAACCTCGTCTCACGCGCAACGACGACCGCGACGGCACCCACGCCGTAGAGAACGAGAATCGCCGGTGCAAATGCCGCCCGGCCCGCATCGAAGCTGAGGATGCGCAACAGCCCCTCGTCACGGCCGACACCCGGATCGGCCCCGACGATCAGCGACCACCAGTCGGACCCCACGTAGTGGCCGATCCACGGAAAGTTCAGCAGCAATGCAACAACGACGCTCGCGGCAACGACGCCAGGGAGGCCGTGCAATGACCGCACACCGGTGCACATCGCCGTGGCGAGCATGTAGGCGACCGCGGCAACGATCACCACCGGAATGAACGACGCCTCGAAGGCAGCCACTGCGCCGACGACGAGACCCAGTCGCAACGCGCGGCGCAACACGTCGGATGCCGTCGCGGTGAGAACGTCGTTTGCCCTGCTGAATGCGAGAAGCACCCACGGCACTGCCGCATAGGCGGCAAGAACGCTCCATCGACCCGTTGCCACCGCTTCGTAATGCAGGGGCACCATCGCGTAGGCCAGCGTTCCGCCTGCCCGTGCACGCGCCGATTGCGTGACATCGCGCCCGAACCACCACATGCCAACCACGCCGACGACGCCGAGACCAACGACCGCCACGGTGCGTACCGCAGCGGGATTGCCGAACGAAAAGAACGTCGCCACACCCACGAGCGCGGTGCCGGTCGGCGCAGGCGTCGCGGACCCGAATCCCCCCGGCCACCAGCCCAGTCGGTATGCGGCGCCGAGCGATCGCCACGATTCCGTGAAAGGAACGAACTGACCGACGAAAGTGACACCGTCGGTTACGAGACGACGGATGCCGACCACGAACACCGCACCGAGGAATGCAAAAACCGCCAGAGTCGTGCGCGCACGCTTTTCCCGTTCCGCGGCGGCGATGCGGTTCTCGAGTCGCTTCGCATCGCTGCGCGCCCTGCGCGCACGCAGGAATGACACGACGCGCGCGCTCCCCTGCACCTGCAGGTCGTGAATCTCGGCATCCGACACGACGCGCAACGCCTGCACTTTTGCACGACGGCGCCGCAACGAACCGACACGTGCGATGGTGCCGAACACCGCGGCAAGCGCGATCAGCGCACGTTTGGTTCTTCCCGAGAACACGCCGACAATGGCTTCGACCAGTGACAGGCCGACGAGCAGCGCGACAACCGGAACGAATCGAGACGGCGAGGTGGCCGCAAGAACGGTCTGCACACGGTGACGTTCACGCAGCTCCGCAAGATCGACCTCGGCGTTGCGTTCGGCGAAACCTTCACGGTGGCGTGCCACGGCCGAAGGCACCACCATCACGCGACCACCCGTCAGGTGCACACGCCAACAAAGATCGATCTCTTCCCCACCGAAATCGATCTCAGGGCTGAAACCACCTGCGGTGCGGAACACATCGGCGCGTACCAATATGCATGCGCTCGGCACGCAGAACACGTCGCGAACGCCGTCGTGCTGTTCCTGGTCGCGTTCGCCCGGCAGCACGATGGGGTCGACCTCACCCGTGCGGTCGACACCGAGACCGACGTGCTGCAGAACCGACGGGTCGTCCCAGTCGACCAATTTCGGGCCGACGAGCGCCGCGTTCGATGCGAACATTTCGCCGACCATCGCCGACACGGCGTTCGGGGCGAGGGCCACGTCGTCATGCAGGAAGAGGAACAGTCCGTTGTCCCCCTCGACCATCCGCGCCGCCTCGTTCTGAGTTGGGCCGTACCCGGGGTTGCCGACAACGGTCCGCACGATCGCCCGCGGCAAGGCCGCCGTGATCGCGGCCGCTATTGCCTCCACCCGGGGGTCGATGGCACTGCCACCGGTGGCCCCCACGACGAAAAAGAGGTGGGTGAGCTGCGTGTAGTCCTGGGCTGCGAGGGCCTCGAGGGTGGCATCGAGACCGGGGTGTGGGTGGGCGACGACAACCGAGGCCACCACCGGAACGCCACCTGGGGCGGCATTCGGCGGGCTGGAGGGGGTCTCCGGGGCGCTCTCCACGATGTGGCGAGGCTAGTTCGGGGAACCCGGAAACATTCCCCCAGCCAGAACCGTATTCCGCTTGCAATAGTTAGCAACTATGGATACAGTTGTGCGCATGGCAACCCCCAACATCAAGTTCCCCACCCTGAACATCCCGAATCTGAAGTTCCCGTCGGCGCAGATTCCCGGCATCGACCTCACGAACTTCGACGTCAAGAAGAACATCGAGGCCGCCCGCGAGAACACCAAGCGCGCCGTCGAAATGGCAACCAACCTCACCAAGGATTTCGCCTACGTCACCGTTGGCAGCGGCGTTCTCGCCTTCCAGCAGGTGCAGGTGCGTCGTCGCGAATTCACCGCCGCCGTGCAGGCTCGCATTCCGTCGTCGTTCGGTGATGTCACCGCCGCCGGCGCCGCCGTCAGCGCACGCGTTGCATCGATCGCCAACTCGGCCAAGGACGCCGCCGAAGAGGTCATCGAACGCGCATCGAAGCAGGTTGGCGAGACGGTCGTCTCGGTGCGTTCAAAAATCGCTCCCTCGGCCTGACGGACATCCGAACCCCCCGCCGCTCACGCGCCTCGCACTAGCCTGCGGGGCGCGTGAGCAGTGAATCCCCCACCGGTGCCAAGCGCATCGACACCGTCAGAGCGGCGATTCCCGAAGGAACAGTGCCCGTCGGGGTGGGCCTTCTCGTAGCTGGGATATCCAGTTACGCGTTTTTCAAGGTTGGCCAGCAGGCGCTCGGCAAGGAAGGCTTCAAGCCGATTGTTGCACTCTGGTTTGCGACGTTCGCCCTTGCTCCGGGCTTCTTCCTCCCGATCGAACAGGAAGTCGGTCGTGCCCTCGCCCACCGCCGCGAACTCGGCCAGGGCGGACGGCCCGTCATCCGCAAGGTCATTCCGCTTGCGGTGATTTTCGCCGTCGTCGTGTCG
>JBJTYJ010000094.1:0-2677 GCA_046082705.1 Actinomycetota bacterium
CATCGGGCATCGTTGCACCCGCCAATTTTGCGCCAGACAAGTCGACGTCGGTGATGTCTGCCGCGGTCAGGTTCGTGCGCAGCATGTTGGCGCCCTTCACCATTGCCCCTGTGAGGTTGGCCCCTGTGAGGTTCGCGTCAGCAAGAATCGCCTGTATCAATTTCACACCGATGACCACTAGGGTCAGCACATGCCGATTTGCCGTCAGCGAAGGTCAATTGCTCTCGTTGTGGGGGTCCTTCTGTGGGTGTGGATGATTGGGGCCTTTCCACCTAACTCAATGCCGGGTCCTGCACTGGCCGCCCAGGTGAACAGTTACTCAACTCTCGGATCTGTGTCGTATGACGCAGGCTCATGCGGGGTGGACGCGACAGCTTCCGTGGTGGATTCCCCAGGAATCAAGCGCATCGTCAAGGTCTCGAACACGGAAATCTACGTGGTCGGTTGCTTCACGAACTTTGCCGGAGTTGCTGCAGCCGATTATGTCGCCAAGTGGGATGGCGCGTCGTGGTCGGGGCTGGGAGCAAGCGGCGACATCGGCGCGATTGTCCACGATGCCGTCATTTACAAGGGCAGCCTCCACATTGCCGGCGAATTCGAGAATGCCGGCGGTGATGCCACGGCTGACATGGTCGCGAAGTGGAACGGCACCGCGTGGGTGGGCCTACCGGTGCAGAATGCAACCGGTGGGGCCAATGGCACGGGCAGCCCGAGAGACGCGGCCTCGGCAGCGACGGACTACGCCACCGCACTGGAGGTTCAGCAAAACGGGGCTGGCACACCCGACGATGTGCTTCTTGTGGGAGGCAGATTCATCAACGGAATCAACAACGGAACCGCCGGCGGCTTCACAATCGCGAACACCCGCAACATTGCGACGTGGAATGGCACGTCGTGGGCTGCGGTCACCGGATCAAGTCCTTACCTAGGTTCAGCCGAGACCGATGTGGTTGTCCGCGACATCGTGAGCATTGACTCCGACGTGTATCTCGCGGGCTACAGGAACGGCACCTATAGCACCAACCGGCGCACCTACATGTTCCTTCGGTACAGGTCGTCGACCTCAACCTGGGACAGGCCGGTGTCAACCGTGTCCCAGTCGTTCATCGGAACGGGGTTCGGTCTCTACACGATGTTTGTGGACGGAACCAACATCTATCTGGGAGGGACCTTCTCTGGGCTGTCTGGCGTGGCGGACAATCTCGCGGTGTACAGCACCACGAGCAACTCATTCACCGCTTACAACAACTTTGCCGCCAATTTCGGCTCCGGCGTTGTTGTTCGATCGATTGCTCTTGCCGGTACGCAACTATTCGTTGCAGGGTCCTTCCCGGGTGCAACCGGAACGTCTGGTGGAGTCGCGAGATGGACAGGGTCGACATGGGAAGGAATCGGGAGAAACGCACCTGGGGTGGTGAACGCCATACTTGCCGACATGTCATACAGCGGAACGGACAGTCGGCTCTTCATCACTTCCCCGGGGGCCGACATCGGTGGCGTGGCATCGGCTGATGGTTTGGCGACTCTGGCGATTGACGCAGCATCAACTCTTGATTCGATGACGGTCAACGTCGGGTCTCTCTCGCCGGCATTCAGTTCATCAACAACGAACTACACGTTGAGCATCCCGAACGCCTCAGCTTCAGTTGATTTCACCGTTCTGGCGTCGTCATCTGGTGCGGCAATTAAAAGGACCAACTCCCTCAACACCATCGCTCTGGCTTCGGACACGGACAACCTGAGCGTGGAAGCAGGGTTGACTGCAAACATCTCGTTTTCTGTCACTGGTGTGTCCGGCGCATCTGCCACGACGTATGCCATTGCCGTCACCCGGGCGGCGGCAACGACCACCACAACAGTCGCGCCGACGTCGACTGTCTCTTCTTCCACCACTGTTGCGCCTACGACAACTGTTGCACCCACCACGACCAACGCGTTGGTGGACTCCGTCTCCAACGTGACGACGACTGTCGTACCGACCACCTCACCCCCGGCCACGTCACCCACCGCAACCGCAGCGCCTGCAAGGGCGGCGCCGTCCCCGACAACGAAGAAGTCGGTCACCGCGGCTGCGATCGCGAAGTACGCGGGACTCACCGTGGCCTCGGGATCGCGGGTGACACTGAAGGTCGCCGCATCGTCGGCGAAGATCTGCAAGGCCACGGTGACCTCGGTGAAGGGCCTGAAGGCGGGTTCGTGCCGTGTGACGGTGACGGTGACACCGAAGACGGGCAAGGCTGTCTCGAAGACGGTGACCCTCACCGTCACGGGCTAGCTGCCGTCCCGCAGCGCGGACGGCGACTGTCCGCCCATGAGGTTTCTTTCGGTCTGGGAACCGTTGCCGCGTCTGGCTCGTGAGACACCCCCGATGGTTCGTTCCCGAGGGAGGACAGCAATGATGTCTCGGCCCGGAGTCGCTGATCGACTCGTCAACCCTCCGGCATGGACTATTTTCTGTCCGCGGGAACCTATGGCGTCGTGTCGTCGTCAGACCCTCCCGTGGAACGTCGCAGATCGGGAGGAACGGCCGTGGCCAAGTGGACTGGAGCGGTGATCGCCGCCACCTTGTTGATGGCGGCATGTGGCGCTGAAGTCGTCGAGTAGGATCGCAACGCGGCGCTTCCCGTGGCAGAGGGCGTGGATCAACGGGCCCTGACGGTGCGCACCACCTGCATCG
>JBJTYJ010000095.1:0-2206 GCA_046082705.1 Actinomycetota bacterium
CACGGGGCGACAGTGCCCCGGCCATCGCTTGCGAAAGTGCCGTTGACCGTCCTATCCTCTCCTATCCTCAGGTGCAGGGGTGCGTCCGTCATCAAGGCCGACGACCGCCACCCCATTCCACGTGCCGATCTGCCGTTGCATCGCGACATCCACGACACTCGTGCCCGGACGAATCCCGAGTGAACGTAGATCAAAAAGCGACGGATCGGGTTTCGTCGAAACACACCGAATCTCGGAGACGACCTCTTGCCTGCCTCCGAGGACAATCGTCACCTTACTAGGCAGCCACTCCGGGTTCTCCTTTGATTCGTAGAGAGAAACCGCCCGTGAATCTTCGCGGTGATTCAAAAAGTTGACCCGCCGATAAATCCTGCCCGTCCGTGAATCGATCGCGTTGCTCAGAGTGACCTTGCCTCGATCAACCTCGACCACGTCCAGTTCCACGCCAGCCGCCTGCAAAGCCTCGTTGTCGACACCAAGAACTGGCTGCTGCGGGAGCACCCTGATCGCATCCGCATCGGAGTAAAGAAGCTCCTCCAAGTTGCCGTCGAGGGACAAGAAGGTCGTCACACCAAGCGCGTGAGGCCAGAACGCCCGATAACCCAGCACTCTGATCTTCTCACGGCTGGTCTTGTGGAGGTCGGATTGCTCCGCAAACTGATAACCCCAGGCGTCGTCGCCATCCACCAACACCGCTGACACCAGCGTCTCGCCCTCGAACTCATCCAGCCGCAGCAACTGATGCCTCACCGCATGAATCGTGTAGTTCCTGGTGCCCTGCTCCACGATCTCATGCTTCAGTTCCACAGACACCGCGGGGTCAGCGGCTCTCGCGTCGATGACCCGCTGCAGGACACTCAACCCTTCCGCGTCGATACGCTGCCCAAGACAGGTACTCACGGTCAGGCACCACGCGAGCCCCGCAAGCAATCCGTAGTCGGGACGTGTCACGACGCACCTCCCTTGGCAAAGATCGATCAACATTCACCTACTAGCGCCAAATCTCCGTCGGGCGATTCATACATTTAACCAGAGGCGAAAAGGTGCCAGCCACCAAATCTGGGCAAGTTGCCAAGTTGTTCGTTTCTGGTGGCAGGCACCATTCGCGCTCAATCAACTCGACAGCTGGTGGCGAAATGCTACCATGGAGGCATGAGCCAGCCGGTGAAACTCAGCGACGACTTGGTGCTCGAGGCGCGGACCGTTGGAGCCGTGGCTCGAAGATCCATCGCGGGCCAGGTGGAGTTCTGGGCACGGCTCGGCAAGTCGATCGAGCCGCTCCTTCGCGGCGACCGGGCGCTCGCCCTGCAGCGATCGGGAACGGAGCGGTCGCTGGCCGAGAGCATCCAGTCTGCAGACACCGATGTCGGCCGCGACCGCGTTCGCGCCTACCTCGAATCTCGTCCGTTCCCGCATTTCGAACCCTGCCCGGATGAGGCGGGAATGCTGGTGAAGATCGACGAAGACGGCACCCGCACGCGCGGTCGGTTCATCAACCGCGCGTTCGTCGCCGCGAGGTAGTTGGCCCGATGGATTGGCGATCCCTTCTGGAGCCGAGACCCATCGTCGTCGCAGTCGCCGGGTCGAATGGGGCGGGCAAGTCGACGTTTTTCCACGCCCACCTCGACCGTACCGGATTGCGGTTCATCAATGCCGACGATCTTGCCGCTGAGTTGGGCATCGGGGCCTACGAGGCGGCAGAACTTGCCGGATCGCTCAGAGCCAGCCTCGTCGGGCAACGGGAGAGTTTCGTGTTCGAAACCGTGCTTTCCGACCCCGTCGGTGCGAAGGTCACCGAGTTGGTGGAGATGAGCCGGACCGGCATGCATGTCGTCATGGTGTTCATCCGGATCGATTCACCCGAGACCTCGAGACAGCGGGTCGCCATGCGGGTGTTGCAGGGTGGACACGACGTGCCGGACGAGAAGCTCCAAGGCCGATTCAAGCGGACGCTCGTCAATCTGGAGCGGGCGATCAAGGCGTTGCCCGTCGTCATCCTTTTCGACAACACGAATCTCGCCCGCCCGTTCCAACTCGAGGCCGTGTATGAACGAGGCAGACGGATACGCTGAGACGGGCCGTCACGGCGCTCGCGATTGGGAACATCGGCAAGCGGAGCGATACCGTGACGGGCGGGCATGGGAACGACACTCACGGCACGGGAGGCTGCTGCGACGCGCGTCAAAAACCCCGCTCGCACGACACC
>JBJTYJ010000096.1:0-6033 GCA_046082705.1 Actinomycetota bacterium
CCCTCGGGGCCGTTCCATTACAGCGAAACAGAAAGACGGGCACATCATGGCCAGCTCAGCAAGCAACCGTTCCAACGACATCGTGAACAACTCGAACAACGCGGGCGACCGCGACAAGGCCCTCGACGCGGCCCTGGCTCAGATCGACAAGCAGTTCGGCAAGGGCTCGATCATGCGCATGGGTGAGAAAACCGGCATGGCGATCGAATCCATCAGCACCGGAGCAATCCCGCTCGACATCGCCCTCGGCGTGGGTGGCCTGCCCCGCGGTCGTGTGGTCGAGATCTATGGTCCCGAATCCTCGGGTAAGTCGAC
Organism: Actinomycetota bacterium; assembly: GCA_046082705.1. Taxonomy (GTDB): domain Bacteria; phylum Actinomycetota; class Acidimicrobiia; order Acidimicrobiales; family Ilumatobacteraceae; genus F1-20-MAGs119. The sequence goes on from JBJTYJ010000096.1 coordinate 316, forward strand.
CCTCGCGATGCACGTTGTCGCCGAGGCCCAGCGCAACGGTGGTGTGTGCGCCTACATCGACGCCGAACACGCGATGGATCCCATTTACGCCCGCTCGATCGGTGTCGACATCGACCAGCTGCTCATCTCGCAGCCCGACACCGGTGAACAGGCCCTCGAAATCGCCGACATGCTCATCCGCTCGGGTGCGCTCGACGTCGTCGTCATCGACTCCGTCGCGGCACTCACGCCGCGCGCCGAAATCGAAGGCGAAATGGGCGACAGCCACGTGGGTCTGCAGGCTCGCCTCATGAGCCAGGCGTTGCGCAAGATCACGGCCAACCTGAACAAGACCAACACGATCGCGATCTTCATCAACCAGCTGCGCGAAAAGATCGGCGTCATGTTCGGTTCACCCGAAACCACGCCCGGCGGTCGCGCTCTCAAGTTCTACTCGTCGGTGCGTCTCGACATCCGTCGCATCGAGTCCATCAAGGACGGCGCCGAAGTGGTGGGCAACCGCACCCGCGTCAAGGTCGTGAAGAACAAGGTTTCGCCTCCGTTCCGTCAGGCCGAATTCGACATCATGTACGGCAAGGGCATCAGCCGCGAAGGCGCCCTCCTCGACATCGCAGTCGAGATGGGAATCGCCAAGAAGTCGGGCGCATGGTTCACCTACGAGGGCGAACAGCTCGGCCAGGGTCGTGAGAACGCCAAGACGTTCCTCACCGAGAACCCCGAGATCATGATGGAGATCTCCGAAAAGATCCGCAACCAGGCGGGTCTCAACGGCGACGCAGAGTTCACACCAGCCGACGACGAGCCCATCGATCTCGACTGACACCACTAGTCTTCGCCCCGGCGGCACGCCACTGTCTGTACGGGAACACTGCAGCCCGAGACCAACGGCCCGGGCTGTGTGCTGCTCGGTAGCCTGACGATCGACATGGCAGGCAAATACGTCGTACGCACCCACGGGTGCCAAATGAACGAGCACGACTCCGAACGCATCGCGGGTCTGCTCGAGGCCGACGGCTATGCCCGTGCTGCCAGCGACGATGAAGCCGACGTCATCGTCGTGAACACCTGTTGCATCCGCGAAAACGCCGACATGCGGTTGTACGGCCAGCTCGGCTGGCTGAAGACTTGGAAGGACGAGGCGCCAGGCCGGCAAATCGTCGTGTCGGGTTGTCTCTCGCAAAAGGACAAGGACGTCGTGCTGAAAAAAGCCGGCTGGGTCGACGTTGTCATGGGTACGCACAACGTTCACCGCGCGGCCGAGTTGTTGCGAGAGTCCCGCACCGTAGGCCCGATCGTCGAGATTCTTGACGAAGCCGTTGTCGACGACCATGCGATGTTCCCGAGCGCGCTACCCGCGCGGCGTGAAACCACGTACAACGCGTGGGTCACCATTCAGATCGGATGCGACAATTCCTGTGCGTTCTGCATCGTGCCTGCGGTTCGTGGTCGGGAGATGTCGCGTCCGTTTGCCGAGATCGTCGACGAGGTGCGTGCGCTTGCCTCACAGGGAATCACGGAAGTCACCCTTCTCGGCCAGAACGTGAATTCCTACGGTCGCGACCTGGCAGTCGATCTGCGGCGTTCGGGGGCCGAGGCAAAGTTGCGCCCGATGTTCGCCGAATTGATCGAGGCGGTGGGTTCCGTCGATGGCATCCGTCGCGTGCGCTTCACTAGTCCGCACCCGAAAGACATGCGCCCCGAAACGTTTGCCGCAATGGCGTCGACTCCTTCGATGTGTGAGCACCTGCACTATCCGTTGCAGTCGGGAAGTGATTCCGTTCTGGCCGCCATGCACCGTGGCTATACCGCCGAGCGCTATCTCGAGCGACTGGCCGAGGCTCGACGTGTGATTCCCGATCTCGCAGTGACGACCGACATCATCGTCGGCTTCCCGGGCGAAACCGAAGCCGACTTCGAGCGCACGATGGAGATCGCAGCCGAAGCCTGTTTCGACTCGGCATACGAATTCGAATTCTCGCCGCGTCCGGGCACCGAGGCGGCCGACATGCACGACCGCTTCGTCGACCCAAAGATCGTCAACGATCGATTCGAGCGGCTGCGGGTCGTGCTCGAACACAGCGCTGCCATCAAACACGAAGAGCGCGTTGGTCGCGTCGAAGAGGTGGTCATCGAGGGTGTCAGCAAGCGCAACGAGGGTGTTCTCACGGGTCGGACTCGTCAGAACAAGTTGCTGCATTTTCCCTCGGCTGAACCGATTCGTGTGGGGAGCTATGCGAACGTTCTCGTCACCTCTGCGGCGCGACATTTCCTGCGCGGTGAACTGCGCGAGGTCACGGCAGCTCCCACGCACAAGGTGCGACTGGCCGTCGCGTCGGCCTGAGCATGCGACCCGCCGACGCACCACGACGCGTGGTGGTTCTCGGGCCAACTGCCTCGGGCAAGTCTGCGGTGGCGATGCAAGTCGCGTCGATGTTCAGCGACGTCGACATAGTCGCTATCGATGCGATGCAGGTGTACCGACACATGAACATCGGTACCGCGAAGCCGACGACCGACGATCAGCGTCGGGTGCCGCATCATTGTCTCGACCGGGTCGATCCTTCCCAGCGTTTCACGGCGACACAGTTCCAAGCTGCGGCCGGCGAAGCGCTTGATGCGATCCACGCCGCGGGTCGTCGCGCGTTGTTGGTGGGCGGCACGGGTCTGTATCTCACTGCGGTCATCGACGAACTTGTGTTTCCCGGGGAGTGGCCCGAGATTCGCACCGAGCTCGAGGCCGACATCGACACGCAGGGTTTGTACCGGCGTCTGGCCGACCTTGACCCCCTGGCAGCAGCGAAGATCGAACCGAACAACCGCCGCCGTATCATTCGCGCACTCGAAGTGTGTCTGGGCAGTGGTGAGCGCTTCAGCGACGCCGGGCCCGGAACGGCGACCTTTCCCGACAATGGCGTGGTCCAGATCGGTATTCGGTGGTCACGCGATGAGCTGGCACGGCGCATCGCGCTACGTGTCGACCAGATGATCACCGAGGGACTTGTCGACGAGGTACGAGGGCTTCTTGCGCTCGACCCACCAATGTCGCGCACCGCCGCGCAGGCGCTGGGCTACAAGGAAATGATCGACCACATCGCGGGTCGTGTTCCGCTTGCTGTTGCGCGCGACGAGATCGTGTTGCGCACGACGCAGTTCGCAGTGCGGCAAGAGCGCTGGTACCGACGCGACCCGAGGATTCGTTGGGTCGACGTTTCGGGCGATGATCCGGTCGGGTTGGTAAGTCCCGCGGTTGTCGCCGCGTTCGGGGAATAGGGTGTCGTCGTGCAGGTGACTCTCACGAAGCATCAGGCTCTCGGCAACGATTTCCTCGTCTACGACCTGCGTCAGGGCACTCCGGGTGCGGCGTGGGACGAACTTGCCCGCCGTTGGTGCGACCGTCGCTTCGGCATCGGCGCCGACGGGGTGCTCATTCTCGAGAACCATGGCGAACGGCACCTTGCGATGGTTCTCTACAACGCTGACGGCAGTCGTGCGGAAATCAGTGGCAACGGAATCCGCTGTCTCGTTCAGGCGGCCCATCAACACGACGGTCGTCCCGCGGACGTCACGTATGTGGTTTCTACGGAGGCGGGTGTGCGCCGTGTGGAGGTCGTCGGCGACGACGGCGTCAACACCATTCAGGCGAGCGTCTCGATGGGTGTCGTCGGCGATCTGTCGATCCCGGACGGCTGGGACACGCTTGGTTGCCATCCCGATCGTCCGGTTGCGCACCTGTCACTTGGCAATCCGCACTCGGTCGTCGGGGTGGATGACGTCGAAGTCGTCGGCCTCCAGGAACTGGGCGAGAAGGTCCCGCACGTGAATCTCGAAATCGTGGCGCCCGGGCCCGAGAACGACGCGATCACGATGCGTGTCCACGAGCGCGGCGCGGGCATCACGCTCGCGTGCGGTTCGGGTGCGTGCGCAAGTGCCTTCGCTGCACTCAGTTGGGGTCTGGTTCCGTCGAACGCGAAAGCCGACGTCCAAGAGGTCACGGTTCACATGGACGGGGGAGATGCCCGTGTCCGCATCAACAGGACGACACGCGAGGCGGTGCTCGTTGGTCCCTCGTCGTACGTGGCGACGGTGACGGTCGACGCGTGAGCAACCCGTACCAGGAGGCGCTCGGCCAGACGCTTATCGAGCGCACATTCCGCGAGCGCATCGTGCTCGTGGGCGTCACACTTCCTCCGCATAGCGACGAAGAAACAGATGCGAGCCTCGACGAGCTCGCTCTTCTCGTCGACACTGCAGGCGCCGACGCGGTGGCCACGTTGACGCAGCGCCGTGATGCTCCCGACCCCGCGTGGTATCTGGGCAAGGGCAAAGCCGAGGAATTGCGCCAGGTGTGTCTTGACGTCGATGCCGACACCGTGGTCTTCGACAACGAACTTTCACCCGCCCAGCAATACAACCTGGAAAAGATGCTCGGTCGCACGGCGCTTGATCGCACCGCGGTGATCCTCGACATTTTCGCCCAGAACGCCCACACGCTCGAGGGTAAAGCGCAGGTCGAACTTGCGCTTCTGCGCTACCGGTTGCCACGACTGCGGCGCGGTACAAAGGGCGCGTTCAGCCAGCAGGGCGCTGGCATCGGTACGCGAGGGCCGGGCGAAACAAAACTCGAAGTTGACCGCCGTCGCATCACCCGCCGCATTGCAAAGCTGGAGGGTGAACTGCGCGAACTCGGTCGTACACGTGAGAACCAGCGCAAGGGTCGCGAACGTAGCGGTCTGTCGTCGGTGACGATCGTCGGCTACACGAACGCCGGCAAATCGACCTTGTTGAACCGCCTCACCGAATCCGGTGTGCTGGTTCAGGATCGTTTGTTCGCAACGCTCGACCCGACGACACGCAGGCTGTCATTGCCCGGCGGCGAGCCCGTGTTGTTGACCGACACCGTGGGGTTCGTGCGTCGGCTGCCGCACGGCCTCATCGAGGCGTTCAAGAGCACGCTCGAAGTTGCCAGCCAGGCCGACTTTCTGGTGCACGTCGTTGACGCAGGTGCGGCCGATCCGCAGGGCCAGATCGATGCCGTCCACGAGGTTCTCGACGAAATCGACGCCGACCGCGTGCCCGAATTGCTGGTGTTCAACAAGGCCGATCGGCTCGACCCCGATGCTCTTGCCGTCCTCATCGACGACTATCCCGGCTCGGTCGCCGTGTCCGCACTCACGGGCGAGGGCATCGACGCGTTGCTGCGCACCCTGAGCGACCGGATGCGGGCCTTGTCACGGGTCGTCGAGCTGCTGATTCCGTACGAGAACGGCGAAGCGCTCGCGATGGTGCACCGCGAGGGTCAGGTCGTGTCGATCGGCCACGAAGAGTCAGGTACCCGCGTGCGCGCCAGGCTGTCCGACGCATCCGTGGGTCGATTGCGCGACTACGTGTGCGGTGGGGCAGAGTGACAGCAATGACCAAAGGAACTGCGATGAAAAAGGGTTTCGTTCCGCCGCCGTACCCGTACGATCGCCTCGACGCTTTTGCCGCGCACGGTCGCGCGATGGAGGGTGGTCTCGTCGACCTGTCGATCGGCACGCCGTGTGACCCGCCGTTGGCTGCGGTTGTCACCGCACTCTCGAATTCGAACACCGAGCGCGGCTATCCCGCCAGCATCGGCAGTGACGCGTTGCGTCGCGCAGCTCTCGATTGGATGAAGCGTCGATTCGGCATCGACGTTCCGGCCACCGACGTGGCGGCCTGTATCGGCACCAAGGAGTT
>JBJTYJ010000097.1:0-3944 GCA_046082705.1 Actinomycetota bacterium
CTCACGCGCGCGTTCGCCAATGAACTCGGCCCACGCGGGATTCGCGTGAATGCGATTGCGCCGGGAATCATCGACACCCCCGGCGTGCAGGAACCGCAGTGGTCGAGGCCGACCTGATGGCGTCGCTCGCCTCGGGTCACCTCGGCGGTGCCGCACTCGACGTGACCTCCGAGGAACCACTTCCCCCCGACAACCCACTGTGGGATTCAGCCGCGCGCATCTCACCGCACAGCTCGGCCACGCTCGCAAACACGATGCGTCGTGTTCACGACCTCTTCATTCGCAACGTCGGGCTGTACTCCGCCGGCGCACGACTCGACAACGAAGTCGAGATCTAGGCAGTCGCCCCACCAACCGCTTCTGCTCAGGCGGTTGCACCGCCATCGACGACAACGGTCTGGCCGGTGATGAAGGCGGCGAGTTCCGAAACGAGGAAGAGCGTCACGCGTGCGATGTGGTCGGGCTGGCCTGCGATGCGCAGAGGATTGGCCGCGATTGCGGCGTCGATGTCGAGGCCGCCGGCCTTCAGTGGTGCCATTTGTTCCTGCACGCCGGGGGTGTCGATGATTCCCGGCGCAATCGCATTCACGCGAATCCCGCGTGGGCCGAGTTCATTGGCGAACGCGCGCGTGAGTGCAATGACCGCGCCCTTCGAGGCCGAGTACGCGGTGATGTTTGCACCCCCGCGTATGCCGGCGATGGACGCCAGGTTGACGATCGCACCACCGTTCTTCATCGCACGGGCCGCCTCGCGTACCGCGCTGTACTGCGCACGCACGTTGACCTCGAGCATCTTCGACACGAACGAGTCGGTGACCTTGTCGATCGGACCCGTCGTTGGATAGATGCCGGCGTTGTTCACGAGAATGTCGAGATTCCCGCCGCGCGCCGCGGCCGTCACGGCCGCGGACAACTGGTCGGCATTGGTGATGTCGCAGACGACGAATGAGCCACCGATCTCCTTCGCGGTCGCCTCACCGGATGCGTCGAGGTCGGCGAGCGTCACGTTGGCACCCGCTGCGCGCAAACGCTCGGCGATTGCCCTACCGATGCCTTTCGCTGCTCCGGTCACCAACGCGTTCTTGCCGGTGAGATCGATGAGTGTTTCGTTGTCGGGCGTTGCCATGTCCCGACGTTAGTGTCGGCCCATGAGCCCGAACGACGCCGTGCCCTTCAGCCTGCTGTCCGGGAAATTCCACGCCGACCCGCCGGCAATGTTCGCCGCGATGCGCGAGAAGTGCCCCGTGCACCACGCGAACGAACCCGCACCGCACTTCAGCCTGACCCGCGAGTTCGACGTCGCGGGTTCATTGCGCGACGACGCAACATGGTCGTCGAAATTCGGGCCGGGTCTCGCCTTTGGTGAACCCGGCAGCGGCGTATTGGTGTCGAGCGACCCGCCGGCGCACACCGCCGAACGGCTCGCCATCACCCGCATCTTCAAACCATCGGCGATCGAAGCGATGGAAGGCGACATCCGCACGTTGGTGTACGGCCTCGTCGAAGGTTTCAAGGACCGCGGACGCGGCGACCTCATCGCCGACCTCGGCATGCCGGTACCGCTCACCATCATGTGCTGGATGCTCGGTACGCCGGTCGAAGACATCGAAAAATTCCGCAACTGGGTGCTGCCGATGGCCGAAGCGGTTGCCTACGTCGGCGGCCGACAGGCCAACGACACCGTGATCAACGCCTACAAGAGCTACGGCGAATACTTCGGCGCCCACATCCGCAATCGCATGGCGGCGGTCGAGGCCGGGGATGACGTCCCCGACGACTTGCTGACGCGACTTCTCACGGTCGAGCGCGACGGTAACCGGTTGACGTTCCAGCAGGTCATGGGTTTCTGTCAGTTTCTCCTCGTCGCCGGATCCGCAACCACGACGCTGCTCATCGGCAACGTCGTGAAACGATTGATGGAGTTCCCCGAACAATTCGACATGGTGCGCAAAGACCGCAGCCTCATTCCGAATGCGATCGAAGAGAGTCTCCGCTTCGATGCGCCTGTGCACGGGCTGTTCCGCACCAACACCTGCCCCGTCACCGTGCACGGCGTCGACATTCCCGTCGACTCGAAGGTGCTCATGATGTTCGGTTCTGCCAACCGCGACCCCGAGGCATGGGATCGGCCCGACGAATTCGATATCACGCGCGATCTCACGGCCCTAAAGCGCCACGCCGCGTTCGGTGTGGGGATTCACTATTGCCTCGGCGCGCCGCTTTCCCGCATGGAGGGGACCCTCGCTCTCGAAGCGATCCTCGATCATCTGCCGCGCCTGCGGCCCGATGGGGCTCCGACCCACGTGAAGGCCCCCGTTCTCAAGGGTTTCGAGACCCTTCCGGTGCGCTGGGACTGAAACCGGGGCGAGAAAAAGAAAAGTTGACTATTCCGATAGGGTTTTGCAGAATAAAACCCGACTGGAAGGGTCAGCAATGCAGTTCCCCATCAATCTGAACCTGGCCGGCCGCCGCGTGTTGTTGGTTGGCGGCGGACGCATCGCATTGCGCAAGGCGCAACAACTGCTCGCCTGCGGCGCAGACCTCACCGTCGTGTCGCCCGATGTCGTCGACGAGTTCCTCGACATGGGGATCACGCTGGTTTCGCGCCGCTATGACGCCGGCGACGTTGTCGGCTTCCGGTTGGTTGTCACGGCGACCGGCAACGTCGGCGTCGACCAACAAATTTTCGACGAGTGCGAATCGCTCGGCATCTGGGTGAACTCGGCCGACGACCCCGAGCGCTGCACCTTCACCCTCCCCGCGGTGCACCGTCAGGGCTCGGTGATGGTCACCGTGTCGACCGGTGGCGCCAGCCCCGCGTTGTCGTCGTACCTGCGCGCACAAATTTCGGAACTGATCGGACCCGAGTTCGCCGACATCGCGGCAGAGCTTGCCGCGCGCCGCGCCGACGTCCACGCTCGTGGTGCAAGCACGGAAGACATCGATTGGCGCCCGATCATCGAAGACGTTCTCGTCACGCACGGAGTCGCACGATGACCGTTCACTTGGTTGGTGCGGGCCCCGGCGATGCCGACCTTCTCACCGTTAAAGCCGCACGCCTCGTTGCATCGGCAGACGTGATCGTTCACGACCGTCTCGCGGATCCGTCGATTCTCACACTGGCACGGCCCGATGCCGAGTTCATCGACGTCGGCAAGCGCCCGGGAAACCCCACACCACAAGAGAACATCAACGCGTTGTTGGTGCATCTCGGCAGCCAAGGCCTGGAGGTCGTGCGACTGAAGGGCGGCGATCCGTACGTGTTCGGCCGCGGCGGCGAAGAGGCCGATGCCCTGATTTCCGCGGGCATTCCCTTCGACGTGGTCCCGGGTGTCACTTCTGCAATCGGTGCACCTGCGGCAGCCGGCATTCCCGTGACGCACCGCAACGTTTCGACATCGTTCACCGTTGTGGGCGACGGCACGCAGGGCCAGCCAAGCGATGATGTGCTCGAATTGATTGGCACGCCGGGCACGGACGTGGTGACCAGCACGGTCGCGACAGTTACCGTGAACGGCCGTCCGATTACCATTGGCGGCAATCTGGCGGAAGTTCGTGTCAATACGCTGTCCGGCAACGACTCGATCGAGCTCGCTCTCGGGCTGGCCGGCACGCGAAAGATCATCGACGCGGGCGCTGACAACGACAGTGTGAACGTCGCGGCGATGCTCGACGCCACCATCTTCGGCGGGGCCGGCGACGACGTCATCGTCGGTTCGCCGATCGCCGATTTGATTTTCGGCGGCAGTGGCAACGACGTGATCAGCGCCGGCGGTGGCAACGACGCGGTCTATGGAGACGACGGCGACGACACCATCCAGGGCGATACGGGCATCGATACGTTGTACGGTGGCGCCGGCTCCGATCGCTTTGTGTGGAACGATATCGTGGTCAACGATGGCACCGACATTGTCGAAGGCGACGATGGCGTCGATGTGCAGATC
>JBJTYJ010000098.1:0-2586 GCA_046082705.1 Actinomycetota bacterium
GCAGACGCGCTCCAGGTTCTCGGCGAACCCGATGAGCGCCGGGTTGTTGTCCAGCTTGCCGCGGTGCTTCAGGCCGCCCGTCCACGCGTACACCGAGGCGATCGGGTTGGTGGAGGTCTTGTTGCCCTTCTGGTGCTCGCGATAGTGGCGGGTCACCGTGCCATGGGCGGCTTCGGCCTCGACCGTCTTGCCGTCGGGGGTCATGAGCACCGAAGTCATGAGACCGAGCGATCCGTAGCCCTGGGCCACGGTGTCGGACTGCACGTCGCCGTCGTAGTTCTTGCACGCCCAGACGTAGCCGCCCTCCCACTTCATGGCGCAGGCCACCATGTCGTCGATGAGTCGGTGCTCGTAGGTGAGTCCGGCCTTGTCGAAGTCGGCCTTGAACTCGGCGTCGAAGATCTCCTGGAACAGATCCTTGAACTGGCCGTCGTAGGCCTTGAGGATGGTGTTCTTGGTGCTCATGTACACCGGATAGTTGCGGGCCAGGCCGTAACGGAACGACGCGCGCGCGAAGTCGCGGATGCTGTCGTTGAAGTTGTACATGCCCATGGTGACGCCGCCGTCCTTGCCGAACTTGGCGATTTCCATCTCGACCGGCGCGCTGCCGTCGGCAGGTGTGTAGGTGATGGTGACGGTGCCGGCACCGGGCACCTTGAAGTCGGTTGCCTTGTACTGGTCGCCGTGGGCGTGACGACCGATGACGATCGGCTTGGTCCAACCGGGAACGAGGCGCGGGATGTTGTTGCAGATGATCGGCTCGCGGAACACCACGCCGCCGAGGATGTTGCGGATGGTGCCGTTCGGCGACTTCCACATCTTCTTCAGCTTGAACTCTTCGACGCGGGCCTCGTCGGGGGTGATGGTCGCGCACTTCACGCCGACGCCGTGCTTCAGAATCGCGTGCGCCGAGTCGATGGTGACCTGATCGTCGGTCTTGTCGCGGTACTCCATGCCGAGGTCGTAGTACTCGAGTTCGATGTCGAGGTACGGAAGGATGAGGCGGTCTTTGATGAACTGCCAGATGATGCGTGTCATCTCGTCGCCGTCGAGTTCGACGACCGGGTTGTCGACCTTGATCTTTGCCATGTTGCGGCCCTTTCGGTTCGGTTCGAACTTGTACGTTACTTGTAAACGTGACACTCGGCGAACCCCACGAGAAACGTCGCTGGTGTCCCCGCCACGGGCCCCGCGAACCTACGATTCCCGCCATGGACTTCGCCTGGACGCCCGAGCAGCTCGACCTTCGCGAGCACGCCCGCAAGATCGCCGAAGACGCCGTCGTGCGCTACGGCCGCCACAACGACACGTGGATGAACGGCTACTCAAAGGAGTTCTCGAAGGAACTGGGTGAACACGGTTTCATCGGCATGACATGGCCGAAGGAATTCGGTGGCGGTGGCCGCCCCGCAATCGACCGCCTGATCGTCGGCGAGGAAATGATCAAGGCCGGTGCACCGATTGCCGCGTCGTGGTTCGGCGATCGCCAGATGGGTCCGACCCTCATGACGTACGGAACACCCGATCAGCAGGCGAAGTTCCTTCCCGGAATTCTCTCGGGCGCCGACACCTGGTGCATCGGCATGTCGGAACCCAACGCCGGCAGCGACCTTGCGTCACTGAAGACGAGCGCCGTCCTCGATGGCGACGAGTGGGTCATCAACGGCCAGAAAATTTGGACCTCGTTCGGTGCGGTTGCCGACAACTGCTATCTCATCTGCCGCACGTCGAACGACGGGCCGCCGCACGCAGGTATCAGCGAAATCGTCGTACCCATGGACACCCCGGGTATCGAAGCGCGCGAAATTCAGGACATGACGACGAACCGTCACTTCTGCGAGGTGTTCTTCACTGACGTGCGCATTCCGAAGGAAAATCTCGTCGGCACGCAGGGCGGCGCATTCAAGCAAACGATGCGTCAGCTCGAACACGAACGCGGTGGCATCGACCGACTCGTGTCGAACTACGCGCTGTACGCAATGGCACTCGCACGTGCCGACATGACCGACCCGCGTGTGCGCCAGGAAGTCGCCCGCCTCGAAACCGGTTACCGCATCGGACGCGTGCTCGTCATTCGCGAGGTTCTGCGCCAGGCGCCTGCCGGATTCTCGGCTGCGACCAAGTGTTTCTGCACCGAACACGAACAGCGCGTCGCCAACTTCGTCGCCCGCACCTTCGGCCTCGAGGCAACACTGTGGGACGACGTCACCGCCGGTCTCATGTACGGCCCCGGCTACACGATCATGGGTGGCACCTCGAACGTGATGCGCAACATCCTCGGCGAGCGCGTCCTCGGCCTTCCAAAAGAGCCCGGGAAGTAGACGACTAGGGTCGGTTCATGGCCGACCTGCTTGCGCTCTCCACGAAGATCATCGACTCGGGGGTTCTCGACCAGCCCGCGAACCGCATCATCAACGAGATCTCCGAACTTGCCCCCGACCTGGCAATCGTCGAGTCGTTCAGCCACGCCGTCACGTGGAACAGCCCCGAGGGCCTCGTGATCTTCGACACCGGCACGTACGACAACGGCCAAAAAGTCGCGGACCAAATTCGCACCTGGACAAACGCTCCCCTGCACGCCATCGT
>JBJTYJ010000099.1:0-8865 GCA_046082705.1 Actinomycetota bacterium
CCACGGACGAAATCAATCGCTCGGTCGACTACGCCGGAGCAGTCCACTGGAGGTACCGCCATTTGCTCGTCGACGAAGCACAGGACATGAACCCCCAACAGTTCGAGTTCCTCGAGGCCCTGCGTGGGGGTCGGCGCGACATCTTCATCGTGGGCGACCCGTTGCAGGCCATCTACGGGTGGAACGGCGCCGACCCACGCTTGTTCGACAACCTGCCCCAAACGCTCGGCGGTGCAACCGTCGTTCATCTTCGCAACAACTACCGCTGCTCGCCCGTCGTCGTCGACGCGGGCCTGCACGTCTTGCGGTCGAACGGCATTGCGGCCGAGGTGGCCGCGGTGAAACTCGACGGCGAGGCCATCACCGTCGACGCGTTCGACGACGAAACCGCCGAGGCGAACGGCATCGCAACCCTGGTATCGACCTCACGCCGCGGTTTGCGCCGCTGGGCCGATGTCGCGGTTCTCGTTCGCACCCGGGTGCAACGGGATCTCGTGGTCGGCGCACTGGAAAAGGCCGGAATCCCCGTTTCTGCATCCGCTGCATCCGCCGTCGTTGCACCGCTGCTGCAGGAAGTTGCCGCCCTGACGAACCGCTACGTACTCGCCGACTGGTCGTTGGAACTTCGCATTGCATCCGAGAAAGACTCACCCGAACACGAACTTGCAGTGCTCGTCGACGATTTTCTCGCTGCGCACCCCGTGGGACCCGCCAACGGGAACATGTTCATGTCGTGGTTCAACACCTCTGCGCCACGGCCAACGGGGGACGACGGAGTCGAGGTGCTCACTTTCCACGCCGCAAAGGGACGCGAATGGCATACCGTGTTCATCGCCGGCGCCGAAAAGGGTGTTCTCCCCCACTCATCGGCGAGGACCCCGGCTCAGCGCGCCGAAGAAGTTCGACTCGCCTACGTCGCGGTCACCCGCGCCGCCGAGCGCCTGTGCATCACGTGGGCCCGCCAACGTGGCAATCGCAAAACGACGCTCTCTCCGTTCGTCGCCGATTTGCCTTTGGGTGTAACCACGCGAGCCTCGATGCCCACCGACCTGCGCGACATCGCGAATACGAAGAACAAAGGCACCGCGCTCGGTGCGTTGCGTGAATGGCGTAGAGAACGGGCACGACGACTCGGCACCACCGAGTCGGCCGTCTGTGCCGATGCATTGCTGCAGCGCATCGCCGACCGCAACCCGACCACGGCCGGGGAGCTCGCAGAAATCGTCGGGCCGATGACCGCCGCGACGCTGGCCCCCGAAGTGTTAGCCGTTCTTGTCGCCTTCGCCGGTTCGAATTCGCAGTAGACGCGCGAAGACTTCCTTGTTCATCGAAATGAACAAGCCTTCGGACTCGGCGCACAAAATGTCGCCCGCCGTCAGCGTCGCGTGCGTGTAGATCTTGCGACCCTCGACTTTGACCACCCGGCCGGTGACGACAAGCTCCACGTGCAAGGGCGTCGGCGCCTTGTAGCGCACCACCAACTCTCCGGTCATTCCGGGTTCGCCCGTGAGCGACTGTGTTTGACCCAGCACCTCGTCGAAGGCGGCGGCAACGAACCCCCCGTGAACACAGCCGGGTGGACCCTCGTAGGCGAGACCGTAGGTGACGCGGCCCGTCACCAATGCCTCGATCCCGTGCTCCGGGTCGGGATGCTGGATGAACATCCGCATCGGCGCGGCCAACGGGTTCATGCTGCCGCTGATCGGACTGCGATCGAGGAAAGAGGTGCGCCCTTCGACGCCCGATACGTGGTCGGACATCCCGGCGAGCGATCCGTACGACTCGGTCGGGACCTTGTCGTTCAGATGTTCGGCAATCGCCCGAATCTTCTCGGTCGCCTCGACAAGATGTGCCACGTCGGCAGCACCCCGCACGGCAAGGTCGTGGAATTCGCGAACCGCGTCGGCCAGCCGATCGCGCGCAATGTCGACCTCGGTCTTTTCACTTTCACGTTCGTGGAAGCCACGAAAGAGTCGTTCGGACCGGTCGACCATGCAACGATCCTACGAACCGAGGAGCATCATGACGGGCGCATGGTCGCTCGGCTGCTCTCCCTTGCGTGCATTGCGGTCGATGCCGCACCACGTCGTTCGGTCGGCAACCGACTTCGTTGCGTACATGAGGTCGATACGCATGCCGCGGCCCTGATGGAAGTCACCACCGCGATAGTCCCACCACGAGAACAGTTTCTCATTCGTGTAGTGGTCGCGGAACACGTCATGCAAACCCCAGGCCTCGAGTTCGGCCAACGTGTCGCGCTCGGCTTTGCTGACGTGCGTCTGCCCTTCGAGCTTTGCCGGATCCCACACGTCACGGTCGTCGGGGGCGATGTTGTAGTCGCCGGCGATGACAAGACTGCCGTCGGGATTCGACACCGCGGCGGCATGTTCGCGGAGTTGCGCCATCCAGCGCAGCTTGTACTTGTAGTGGTCGTGGTCGAGCGCGCGACCGTTCGGCACGTACACCGACACGACCGTCACTCCCCCGCAATCGGCGGTGATGATGCGCGCCTCTGCATCGGGTTCACCCGTCGCGAAATTCGCCCGTGGCTTGTCGAGGCCGACTCGCGAGAGAATTGCAACCCCGTTCCACTGGCCCTGGCCGAAGTGCGCGGAGTCGTATCCCATTTCCTTGAAGGTGAGGGCGGGAAACGCGGCATCCGTCATCTTCGTTTCCTGCATGCACAACACGTCGGGTTGCACCTCGGCCAACCATTCGGTGACACGCGGCAGTCGCGCCTTTAGTGAGTTCACGTTCCAGGTGACGATCAACATGACTCAGCGTGTTTTCTTGGCAGCAGATTTCTTCGACACTGCCTTTTTCACGGTGGGTTTGCCCGCCCCAGCCTTCTTCACGGTGGCCTTCTTCACGGCCACCTTTTTCACCGACACGGCCTTCTTCGCCACCGGCTTTGCGGCAGTCTTCCTTTCGGCCGGCTTCGCAACGGCTTTCCTTGCCGGCTGCTTCGCCGGCTTCTTCGCAACTGCCTTGGCCCGCACGGTGGCCTTGACCGGAGCCGCAACCTTCACGGCCTCGCCCACACCCACTTCGACGCTGCGTCGCGACGGTGTGTAGCCAGCGATGACCAACTGCACGGTCTGGCCTAGTTTCAGCGCATTGCGCGCACTTCGTGGCGGCGGACTGCCGAGCAGACGCAGGGGCGCATAGGCCTTGATGCCGTCAACGCTGACGTAGGCGCCGTGCGCGCTGTAGGAATCGACGAGACACTTGACCTTGCTGCCGACCGGATGCCTTTCGACGAAAGCAAGAAACGGCAAGACGTCGTTCACCGCGCGTGCATCGCCCGCCGACGACGCAGCCGCAGGAGTGGGTTTCGGTTTGGGGGGCTGAACCCGTGCGCCGGGCGGCGGTGCCTTCGGGACCGGCATGGCCGCGCTCGCCTCTTTGCTTGCCTTCTTCGGCGTGGCGACCGCACCGCGCTTCCCCGTGTCGTGCGCACGCATCGCACGTTTGCTCTTCTCACCACGAACCGGCGTGCGCTCGACGAAGATCCAGCCAACGTGCGGTACGGGCTTGCCACCAAGCAAGCGCCCCTGTTCGAAAAGCCACGGGTACTGACCGTGAAACTCTTGGTAGCTGTCGTTCGAGAGAATCGACGCCTTCACCTTGTCGGCGATCGCGAGAACGAACGCGTCACCACGGCCGATTGCCCCGGCCGGCGGCGTGACGAGTTCGTTGTTGTCGACTGCGGCGTCGAATTCGCCGACTTCCTTCTTGTCGATTCGGTGCCCGAAACTTGCATCCACGACGACGGTGACCTTGGTTTCGGGGAACTCGTTCATGAAAGCCAGAACGGCCTCGTTCAGTTGTCTCAGGCTCGGCGCACTGCGCCCTTCGGTCGCGATGTTCGAGCCGTCGACCACCACGTGCTTGGGGCTCTTCGGGGCAGGCATCAGGGTCAGTCAAGCAGCCTGCGGGGTGGCCTCGGCGGATCCCGACGTAGCATCGGAGCCGCTCGCCTCGGGAGTCACCCGAGACGGCAAGACAGACCGACTCAGAGGGGGAATTCCACGTGCCGCACGCCCGTTTTCGCGCAGTTTTCTGGGACTTCGGGGGCGTCATCCTCGAGAGCCCGTTCGATGCTTTCGCGCGCTACGAGACGGCCCAGGGCCTACCCGCGGGCTTCCTCCGCAAGGTCAACGCCACCAATCCCGATACCAACGCATGGGCCCTTTTGGAACGCAGCGAAGTCACCCCGTCGGCGTTCGACGCGCTGTTTGCCGAGGAAAGTGAACGCCTCGGCCACCGCGTTCCGGGTGCCGACGTTCTCGCGCTTCTCGCGGGTCAAATTCGACCGGCGATGGTTGTCGCCCTCGACCGTGTGAAGGCTGCGGGTTTCAAGATGGCGTGCCTCACGAACAACGTCGTTGGCGGCGACAAAGCGACGCCTGCGCGGGCGGCTGCGGTCAACGAAGTGATGGCACGTTTCGACACCGTCGTCGAGAGCAGCAAGGTCGGATGCCGCAAACCCGAAACACGTTTTTACGAAATTGCCTGCGAACTTGTCGGCGTGACACCGCATGAATGCGTATTCCTCGACGACCTCGGCATCAATCTGAAACCTGCCGCCGCACTCGGCATGCACACGATCAAGGTGGTCGAGCCGTCAGAGGCCCTGCGGCAACTCAGCGAGGCGATCGAAATCGAATTGATGTAGCGCGGACCCCTCACCAGGGGTTGAGTGCTTCGTCCACCAGGTCGGCAAGTTCTTGCTGGTGGATCACCATCGAGCCCGTGGCGGGGCTGCCCGATTCGACGCGTGCAACATGGCGCAGGTCGTAGCCCCGTTCCTTCAAGCGCCAGATCCGGTGTTCGACCCAGTGCCAGGCACCCATGTTCTCGGGTTCTTCCTGCAGCCAGACGAGTTCTTCGGCGTTCGGGTACTTCTCGATCTTCGCGACAAGTTGTTCGAGCGGGAACGGGTACAGCTGTTCGACGCGAACGACGGCGGCGGCCACGCCACGCTTCGTGCGTTCGTTGATCGCGTCCCAGGCCACCTTGCCGCTGCACATGATGACGCGCTTCACCTGATCCGCGGGCGGCGGAGCAGGGTCAGCCAACACTTCCTCGAAGCTGCCACGCGTAAAGTCTTCGATCTTCGAACGGCTTTCCTTCATACGCAATGGCTGCTTCGGCGTGAAGATCACGAGTGGCTTGCGCATGTCGCGACGCACCTGACGTCGCAGGACGTGGAAGTACTGCGCGGATGTCGTGCAGTTGACTACCTGAATGTTGTCCTCGGCGCACGCCTGCAGGAACCTCTCGATGCGTGCCGATGAATGCTCGGGGCCCTGGCCCTCATAGCCGTGCGGCAGCAACATCACGAGCCCGTTTTGCTGGCCCCACTTGTCTTCGGCCGCCACGAGGTACTGGTCGATGATGATCTGTGCGCCGTTGACGAAGTCGCCGAACTGCGCCTCCCACATGACGAGTGCTGCGGGATTGGTGTGCGCATAGCCGTACTCGAAACCGAGCGCGGCATATTCGGACAACAGCGAGTCGTACACCCAGAAGTTGGTACCGGACGGCGCCAGGTCGGCAAGGGGAACCCAGTTGCGTTCGTTCTCGTAGTCGATGAGTGCGGCGTGACGTTGGCTGAAGGTTCCGCGCCGTGAGTCTTCGCCGGCAAGACGGACACTCGTTCCCTCGACAAGAAGCGAGCCGATAGCGAAGGCCTCGCCGAGAGCCCACTCGACCTCGCCCTCTTCACGGAACAACTTCTCGCGCGTTTCGAACTGCTTGGCCAGCTTCGGATGCGGAGTGAAACCCTCGGGGTATGCGGTCAACTTTGCAAACACACGGTCGATCACCGAACGATCAACGCCGGTTTCGACGTGCGCCACCACACCCGCGGGTGCGGGGGGTCGCGCCGCTTTGTTTGGCGCCGGCGCGTGTGCACGGGTTTCGTCGAGGGCCGCCTGCAACTTGCCCTGATAGTCGGCGAGGCGCTGTTCGGCCTGTTCGAGCGTGATGTCGCCGCGCTTGACGAGTGTCTCAACGTACTGCTTGCGCACGCTGCGGTGGTCGGCGATCTTCTTGTACATCAACGGTTGTGTATAACTGGGATCGTCGCCCTCGTTGTGCCCGTGACGACGGTAAGCAATGAGATCGATCACGACATCCTTGTGGTATGCCTGTCGGTAGTCGTAGGCAAGACGCGCAACACGGATGCACGCCTCGGCATCGTCACCGTTCACGTGGAAGATCGGTGCCTGAACGGTCTTTGCAACATCCGAGCTGTACGGCGACGACCGCGAGAACTGCGGTGCCGTCGTAAAACCGATCTGGTTGTTAATGATGAGATGGATGGTGCCACCCACGCGGTAGCCGCTGATGTCGCTCATCGCCAGGCATTCGGCAACGACGCCTTGGCCGGCGAACGCCGCGTCGCCGTGGATCAGCAGGGGCAGAACACTGAACGCGAGTGGCGGCGTGATGCCGTCCTGAGCCGCGCGCACCATGCCGAGGACGATCGGGTCGACCGTCTCGAGGTGGCTCGGGTTGGCCGCGAGCTCGACCTCGATGGTGTCACCATCGACCGACGTGAATTTTCCGTGCGCACCGAGGTGGTACTTCACGTCGCCCGAGCCTTGGACCGAGTCGGGCTTCACGTGGCCCTCGAACTCTTTGAAGATCTGGTCGTAGCTCTTGCCGACGATGTTGGCGAGCACGTTGAGGCGACCGCGGTGCGCCATACCGATGACCGATCCGTCGAGATGGTCGGCTGCGGCGGCGGAGAGGATCGTGTCAATGATCGGAATCGCGGCCTCCGAGCCATCGAGGCCGAATCGCTTGGTTCCGACGTACTTGGTGGCGAGGAACTTCTCGAACGCCTCGGCGGCGTTCAAACGCTCCATCAAACGGTTCTTCTGCGACATCGTGGGCCGGAACGCCACACCTTCGAGACGTTCCTGGAACCAGCGCTGCTCGGCCGTGTTCTGGATGTGCATGTACTCGACGCCGATCGTGCCGCAGTATGCATCGCGCAACACGGCGAGGATGTCGCCGAGTTCCTGCTTCGCGCGGCCACCGAGACCACCCGTGAGGAATTCGCGTTCGAGGTCCCAGATCGACAGGCCGTACGTTTCGGGGTCGAGCTCGGCCGGAAGCGTGGGTTCCTTCCAACGCAACGGGTCGAGGTCGGCCATGAGGTGCCCACGCACGCGGTGCGCACGAATCAGGTTTGCAACCTGAAGTTGCTTGTGCAGCCGCTGCTCTTCGTCGTCGGACACGTTGCTGTCGTGTCGCCACCGCTCGGCCTTGTAGGGCACCCCGAGGCTGGCGAAGATCGAGTCGTAGAAAACGTGCTCGCCGACCAGCAGTTCATGAACACGCTTCAGGAACATGCCACTCTCGGCGCCCTGGATGATGCGATGGTCGTAGGTGCTGGTTACGGTTACAACCTTCGACACACCCAACTTCGACAATGCCTTTTCGTCGGCGCCCTGGAACTCGGCCGGATAGTCGATCGAACCGACACCGACGATGACGCCCTGGCCCGGCATGAGACGCGGCACCGACTGGACGGTGCCGATCGTGCCCGGGTTGGTGAGGGTGATCGTCGCCCCCTGGAAGTCGGTCACCGCCAACTTGTTGGTCTTCACCTTGCGGATGAGTTCTTCGTAAGCATTGAGAAACTCGGCGAAACTCAGCGCACCCGCATTGCGCAGCACGGGCACGACGAGCGTGCGCGAGCCGTCGGCCTTCGCGACATCGACCGCGAGACCCATGTTCACTTCACCGTTGCGGACGATCTGCGGGTTGCCCGCGTCGTCGACCGTGAAGGAATTGTTCATTGCGGGCACGGCGTCGGCGATGGCGCGCACAATGGCGTAGCCGATGAGGTGCGTGAACGAAACCTTCCCCATGCCGCCGCGCGTCATGTACGCGTTGATGGCCTTCCGGTTCACCTCGAGGAGCCGGGCCGGCACGTTGCGGAAACTCGTCGCGGTCGGAACCGTGAGGCTGCGCTCCATGTTGGCGACGATCGCCGCGCCGGCACCACGAATCGGCTCGCCCGCGACACCCGCAGGAACGGCAGCGGCCTTCGGCGCGCCGGTCGTTGAACCGTTCGAGGCCGCAACGGACGAAGTGCCATTGGTCACCGGTGCCGGAGCGCTTGCAGCAACACCGGGGACCGAACCCGCATGGCCCGGTGTGTAGTCACTGAAGAATTCGCGCCACGTGTCGGCAACGGAAGTCGGGTCGATGCGGTATTGCTCGTACATCTCGTCGACGAGCCAAGAGTTCGTACCGAAGGCGTCCGACGCGGAGGGGGGCGTTGTCGTCATCAGGGAAAATCGTACTCTCCGGCCTCCTTCCGATTCGCCTACTCACGTCACAAAATGACGCCGGACAGACGTGTCTTGTACGCTTTTCTCATGGCCCACCGAAAGATGAACTGTCGCAAACTCGCGATTTTCGCGCTCACCTCCGGCGTTGCGCTCGCCGCCTGCGGTGGGGGTGCCTCTGCGCCCGCCGACACGTTGCCGGCCGGTGTCGGTCTCACGGTCACGGCCGTTCCGTCGATTCGCTGGGACGCCACCGACTACACGGCCACGGCGGGCG
The DNA here is from genome assembly GCA_046082705.1 of Actinomycetota bacterium. GTDB lineage: Bacteria > Actinomycetota > Acidimicrobiia > Acidimicrobiales > Ilumatobacteraceae > F1-20-MAGs119. Next base: position 8,590 of record JBJTYJ010000099.1, read on the forward strand.
AGGTACTCGTCGGCCTCGTCAACGAAGACTCGGTGCGCCACACGTTGATCGTCGCCAAGGACGGCAAGAAAATCCCGAACTTCAAACTCGACGTCGGCAAAAAAGGCACCGTCGACTCGGGAACGATCACGCTCGAGGCCGGTAGTTACACGTTGCTGTGCGACGTCCCCGGCCACCAGAACATGAAGGCAACGCTGACCGTCAGCTAGCAGCCCGCACGGCAACCGGAATTGCGCTCATCACGGGAATGCCCGTGATCTCGTCGTAACCACTCTG
>JBJTYJ010000100.1:0-19175 GCA_046082705.1 Actinomycetota bacterium
GTGCTCGCCCAGCACGTTCCGTTGCTCGCGCATGCGGCCGGACACGTCGGCGACCCGCAGGTGCGTCACCGCGGCACGATCGGTGGTTCGATCGCCCACGCCGACCCGGCCTCCGACCTCCCCGCAACCACCCTCGCCCTCGGTGCGACCTACGTCGTGCAGGGTGCGTCGGGTACGCGCGAAATCGCCGCGAAGGACTTCTACAAAGGCTTCCTCGAAAGCGCGTTGCGCCCCGACGAAATGCTGACGGAAATCCGCGTGCCGAAAATGAACGGTGCGGGCTGGAGTTTCCAGAAGTTCAACCGTCGCGCCCAAGACTGGGCCATCGTCGGTGTTGCGGCATGGCGCCGCGGCAGCGAATCGGGTGTCGGCCTCGTCAACATGGGTTCGACGCCGATCCTCGCCTCGAGCGTTGCCTCAGCCATCGCGTCGGGTGCATCGGTTGCCGATGCTGCGCAAAAGGCGTCGGCCGAGGCCGAGCCGCAGTCCGACCTGAACGCAACGAGCGACTACCGCAAGCACCTCGCTTCGGTTCTCGTGCGTCGTGCGCTCGAAGAAGCCTCCAAGTAACCGGGGCTTCTCCCTCGCAACAATGAATCCTCGGCACCTGCGGGTCGCCGCATTCTCGGTTTATCTCGTCGTCTTCGTGTGGGCGGCGTTCGTCTACGGCCTGCCCACCGATCGCATCGCCGTGCTGTCGTGGGTGCTGGGCGGGTTCGTCTGCGGCGCAATGGGCCGGCCGCGTCGCGACTGGTTCTTCATGCTGCGCGACTTCTCGCTGTTCGTCGCGATGTGGTTCGCCTACGACTATTCGCGTGGCATGGCCGACCAGATCGGGTTCCCGGTGAACCGCACGCTCCCCCGCGACATCGACCGCCTGCTGTTCTTCGGTACCGATCCGAACGTGTGGATGCAGCGGCACTTCTACGAGTCGGGTTCGGTTCGTTGGTACGACGTGGCGGGTTCGCTCATCTACTTCACGCATTTCTGCGTGCCGATGGGCATCGCAATCGCGTTGTGGGCGCGCAACCGTGATCGCTGGGTGCAGTACATCCGACGTCTCGCCACGGTGTTGTTTCTCGGTGTTGCCACGTTCGTCGTTTTTCCCGCCGCGCCGCCGTGGATGGTGGCAAAGGACGGCGGAATGGACGCAATCGCTCGACCAACGGTGCGCGGCTGGACGCACCTTGGCCTCGACACGGTGTCACGCGTGATCGAGCGCGGCCGCGAAGTGGTGAACCCGGTCGCTGCGGTTCCCAGCCTGCACGTGGCGTTCTCGTTGATCGTCGTGCTGTTCTTCGCGAAGCAGATGCCGAGGTGGCTGCGGCCGATCGTCGTGGTGTGGCCGGCGGCGATGATGCTCACACTCGTCTACTTCGGTGAGCACTTCGTCTTCGACGGAATCCTCGGCGTCGCATATGTGCTCATCGCCTTCCGCTTCTGGTCCCACCACGAAACCCGCAAAGGGTTCTCGGTGTGAAATTACCCGCTTTTTGCTACATCTCGCGCCGAGAATCGCGACAGGTCAGGCCTGATTCACACTGAACTGCACCGTCGCCCGTTCGGCGATACGCGGAGCCAACATCTCATCACGAACGGCTTCGTGCACGGGATGCGAAAGATACTCGCGCCATCCCGCTTCGTCGTCGAACTGCGCAAAGATTGCGAAGTCCCAACTCACACCCGGCTGGCCAAGCCCGAGGTCTGCGCCAAACGTGTAGGAACGAATCGATGGAACCGCACCGGGCAGCGTGCCAAGGGCTGCAGCCATCTGTGCGATCTCGGCTGGCGACGTTCCCGATTTCCATTTGAAAAAGACATTGTGAACGAACACGACTCTCAACCTGTCACTTTCCGGTGTGTGTTGTTGCAAAAAGCGGGTAATTTCACACCGAGAACCCTTATTGGAGGCCGGCGTATTGGCCGCCGTCCACGTTCAGGTGCGCCCCGGTGATGTACTTCGCCTGTTCGCTGGCGAAGAACGCGCAAATCTCGCCGAAGTCGGCCGGGTCACCGATGAAACCAGCGGGAATCCCGAAGGCCTGCGCCGACAGCGTGTTGCCCGAGACATCCTTGATGCGATCGGTGAGGTGGATACCCGGCTGTACCGAGTTCACCGTGACACCTTCGCTTGCCACGTCACGGGCAAGCGACTTGAGATAACCAGTGACGCCGGCGCGCGCTGTGTTCGACAACGCGAGAGTGGCAATCGGCTGCTTGACCGACACCGACGTGATCGCCACGATGCGACCCCATTTCTGTGCACGCATGTGCGGCAATGCGACCTGACACATTCCGATGACCGACAACAGGCTCAGTTCCAGCGCGGCGGGATATTTGTCGATTGGTGTGTCGAGCGCAGTTCCGGGCGGGGGTCCGCCACCGTTGGTCACCAGAATGTCGACACCACCCAGTGCATCGATTGCCTTGCGCACGAATTCCATCGCCGTCTCGTGCGTGGCCACGTCGTGCTGAATACCGATGCTTCCATGACCCACCGTCTCGATTGCGTGCTGCAAACGTTGTTCATCGCGACCGCAGATCACGACTTTTGCACCGTTGCGCGCAAGGCTGGCCGCGGTTGCAAGCCCCAAACCCGCCGTTCCCGCCGCAACGATTGCCTTCTTGCCGGAAATTCCAAGATCCATGTTCCGACCTTATTAGGTGATCGTTGAGTAGTGTGAAGGCATCGGGAAAACGATTCCCGGTGGGGTGAAACAATGGAAAACCCGGCGATTGATCCGCGTCATCTCGACGCGATCGCCGACGCGGATCCGTATCCGTACTGGTACGACGATGCCGACGAACCCGATGCGAACCCAACGTTGGTGCGGACCGAGAGCTGCGACCTCTGCATCGTTGGCGGCGGCTTCACGGGTCTGTGGACGGCCATCATCGCGAAGGAACGCGACCCTTCGCGCGACATCATCCTCATCGACGCCCAGCAAGTGGGATCGGCGGCAAGTGGTCGCAACGGCGGCTTCATGGAGGCATCGCTCACCCACGGCATCGCCAACGCCCAGCAAAGATTCCCCGACGAAGTTCCCGTTCTCGAGGAACTCGGCCTCCAGAACCTGAACGAGATCGAAGCGGCCATCCGTCGCTACAACATCGACTGCGACTTTGAACGCACGGGCGTCATCGACGTTGCCACCACGTTTCATCCGTCGTCGTACGGCGACGAAATGCGCGAGGACTTCCAGCAACTGCGCTCGCTCGGCCACAACGTCGAGTGGCTCGACCGCGAAGCAATGCAGGCCCAAATCCACTCTCCCACCTACGTGGGTGGACTGTGGCGCAAGGAACGCGCGGCGCTCGTCGACCCCGCACGCCTCGCATGGGGCTTGAAGCGCGTCGCGGAATCGCTCGGCGTGCGCATCTTCGAAGACACCAAGGCAACATCAATCGAACGCGACGGAGTCGGTGTACTCGTCGAAACGTCACTCGGTCGCGTACGCGCGGGCAAGGTCGCGCTGTGCACGAACGCGTTCAAGCCACTGCTCAAGCGTCTCGGCCACTACATCGTTCCGGTGTACGACTACTGCATGGTCACCGAGCCCCTGACCGACGACCAGCTTGAATCGATCGGCTGGGAAAACCGGCAGGGACTCTCCGACATTCCGAACCAGTTCCACTACTACCGACTCACCGCCGACAACCGCATCCTGTGGGGCGGTTACGACGCCGTCTACTACTTCCGCGGAAAGGTGAACGCTGAACTTGAATCGCGGCCCGAATCGTGGGCGCTGCTCTCGCGCCACTTCTTCGAAACTTTCCCGCAGCTCGAAGACGTGCGTTTCAGTCACACGTGGGGTGGCGCCATCGACACCTGCACACGCTTCACCGTGTTTTGGGGTCGTGCGATGGGCGGACGAGTCGCCTATGCACTCGGCTACACCGGGCTCGGCACCGGCTCCTCGCGATTCGGAGGCGAAGTGCTACTCGACCTGCTCGACGGCCGCCGCAGCAAGGCCACGTCGACGAAGTTCGTGCAGGACAAGCCCCTTCCGTTCCCGCCCGAGCCGTTCCGCTTCATGGGCATTCAGGCAACACGTTGGTCGATGCGCCACGAAGACAAGACCGGCAAACGAAACCTCTGGTTGCGCTCGCTCGATCGCCTCGGACTCGGATTCGACTCGTAAGAGTCGGGGAACACAGTTTCGACTCGTAGGCTTTCGGCGTGGCCTACCTCAGCGCGGCACCCGCATCGACCGACGTCGTTCGCGACGCGCTGATCGCCCACGATTACCTGGTCGACGAGGGTCTGACGACTGCGGTATTTCTTGCGCTCACGCTGCAGCGGCCGTTGTTGCTCGAAGGTGAAGCCGGTGTCGGTAAGACCGAACTTGCCAAGGTGCTTGCCGAAGCGCGCGGCAGCGAACTCATTCGCTTGCAGTGCTACGAAGGCATCGACGCGGCACAGGCCGTGTACGACTGGGACTACGCCCGCCAGTTGCTGCACCTGCGTGCCGCCGAAGCGTCGGGGGAGGCGGCCGGTGCCGGCACCAAGGCCCTCGAATCGCAGCTCTACAGCGAACAGTTCCTCTTGAAGCGTGCCTTACTGCGCGCAATCGAACCCACGAATGGTGCATCGCCCGTTCTGCTCATCGACGAAATCGACCGTGCCGACGACGAGTTCGAGGCGTACCTCCTCGAGGTGCTCTCGGATTTCCAGATCACGGTTCCCGAACTCGGCACGTTCCGCGCCGAGAACCCACCCGTTGTCATCCTCACCTCGAACCGCACGCGCGACGTGCACGACGCTTTGAAGCGACGCTGCCTGTACCACTGGGTCGAGCACCCGACGTTCGACCGCGAAGTTGCGATCGTGAAGTTGCGCGTGCCGGGCGTCGGCGTGAACCTCGCCCGCCAAGTCGCCGGCGCCGTCGAAGCATTGCGCGCGCTGCACCTGTACAAGCCACCGGGCATCGCAGAGACCATCGACTGGGCCACGGCGCTCGGTCGTCTCGGCACCAAAGAACTCAACGACGACGTTGTCGAGATCACTCTCGGCACCGTGTTGAAGTACCGCGAAGACCACGAGCGTGTGCGCGAGACCGGCGTCGCCGCTCTCGTCAAGCAGGCCCTCGAACGTGGCGCTTTCCACGGCTGAGCAGGAGGCCTCGCCCAACGAGGCCGAGGCGATGGCCGTTGCTTTCGCACGCGTGTTGCGCGGTGTCGGCATCGTTGCGCCGGTCGACAGCGTTGTGGCGTTCGTCGACGCACTGCATCGTCTCGGAATAGGCGACCGCAAGAATGTGTACTGGGCGGGACGAGCAACGCTCGTGCGCCGTCCCGAAGAATTCGAAACTTTCGATCGGGCCTTCGCCGTGTTCTGGGACGCACGCGCGGCGAACACGGCCGACGAGGCAACCGACACCATCCGTATCGCGTTGGCCACCGACGATGGTGAAGAAGCCACCGACAACGGTTCGACGACGCAGAACGAAGCCGACATCACCCTCACCCTGCGGTGGTCGGCAATGGAAGCACTGCGCGAAAAGGACTTCGCCGAGTACTCCGACGACGAACTGCATCTGGCCCGCGAGCTGATGTCACGCCTGCGTCTCGCTGGCCCGCGCCGTCGGTCGCTGCGCCTTCGTGCAGCGCACGGCACCCACACCGTCCCCGACCTGCGTCGCACCGTGCGCGCATCGCTGCGCTCGGGTGGTGAGCCCGTTCGTCGTCACTGGCGGCAACCCGACGACAAACTGCGTCGGCTCGTCTTGCTGCTCGACATCTCCGGTTCGATGGAGCCCTACTCACGGGCTTTCCTGCGTTTCGTGCACGCCGCGGTTGCGGGTCGCCAACGCGTCGAAGCCTTCACGTTCGGCACGCGCCTGACCCGCCTCACGAAGGAACTCTCGACACGCAATCCCGACGAAGCAATCACGCGTGCCTCGCGCAACGTCTCGGACTGGAGCGGTGGTACACGCCTCGGCGACTGCCTGCGCGCGTTCAACGACGAATGGGGCGTGCGTGGCCTCGCCCGCGGGTCGATCGTCGTCATCCTCTCCGACGGGTGGGACCGCGGCAATCCCGAACTTCTCGGCGCCGAAATGCAACGCCTCCACCGCGCGGCATTCCGCACCATCTGGGTCAACCCCTTGAAAGTGACGAAGGGCTACGCCCCGCTCGCCAAGGGCATGGCCGCCGCGTTGCCGCACATAGACGACTTCGTCGAAGGCCATTCCATCGACGCACTCGACCGCCTTTGTCGCGCCATCTCACGTCTCGACTGACGCCCGTACACTTCACCCCATGCGCGATCTGCTTCCCGAGTTCGCGGCCTGGCGCCGTAACGGAGAACGCTTTGCCATCGCGCGCGTCGTCGACATCGAGGGCTCGGGACCGCGCGAACCCGGCGCGGCCATGGCGGTCAGTGCCTCGGGTCAGGTCGTTGGCTCCGTCAGTGGTGGTTGCGTCGAAGGAGCCGTCGTCTCCGAGGCGCTCGCCATCCTTGCCGGCGAAGCACCATCGCGTGTCGTCACGTTCGGCTATTCCGACGACGAGGCGTTTGCGGTCGGCCTCACGTGCGGCGGCACCATTCACCTCTTCATCCAGCCCGCCGACAACTTCACCAACGCCAATACGAATACCAACGCCGGAACCACCGCACTCGACACCCTCGACGCTCGCATCCGTTCACACGAACCCGTCGCCGTCGCCACCGTCATCGACGGACCGCACACGGGCGCAACGATGCTGATCGCTCCCGGCGAAACACCGACCGGTTCACTCGGCAACACCGAACTCGACCGCATCGTCGTGCGCGATGCACTCGGAGAACTTGAAGCGGGCACCACCGGCATTCGTCACTACGGACCCGAGGGCCAAACCACGCCCGAAGACCTGGTCGACGCGCCGACGGTCAAGGTGTTCGTCGAAAGCTTCGCGCCCGCCCCACAAATGTGGATCTTCGGCGCGGTCGATTTCACCGCGGCACTCGCCCGCGTCGCAAAGATTCTCGGATACCGCGTGACGGTGTGCGATGCACGCGAAATCTTTGCCACGCGACGCCGCTTCCCCATGGCCGACAACGTGGTCGTGTCGTGGCCGGGCGACCTGTTCGCCGCCGAAGGCAAAACGCTCGGGCCCCGCGATGCGGTCTGCATCCTCACCCACGATGCGAAGTTCGACGTACCTGCCGTGCAGGGTGCGCTTGCCACGCGCGTCGGTTACATCGGCGTGATGGGTTCGCGCAAAACCCACGCCAAGCGTCTCGAACGTCTCGCCGAAGCCGGGGTCACCAACCCCGCCGATCTCTCACGGCTGATGTCACCGATCGGCCTCGACCTCGGTGCACGCACGCCCGAGGAAACCGCCATTTCCATCTGTGCAGAAATCATCGCGCGCCGTACCGGCCGCAACGCGCCTTCACTGCGCGATTCCAGCGGCCCGATTCACACGAATTAGCCGACCGGCGACGGATCCGCGAACTTGACGTTCGGCGATTCCTTCCAGTTGATCGGCCCCACACGCACACCCAAGTTCGGGCGCGCGGAGTGCAACACGATGTCGCCTACTCCGAGATAGATCATCGTGTGGCTCGGGTAGCCGACGATGTCACCCGCACGTGCCGCCTCGCGCGACACCTCGCGAGAGTGATCCATTTGCCTGTCCGACTTCATCGGCAACTTCACACCCGACTTCGCCCATGCGTAGGCAACGAGCCCCGAACAGTCGAGACCCTTCTTCGGATTGTCGGAACCGAACAGGTAGCCGGTACCGAGAGTCGTCATGCCGACGAGAATCGCCTTCTGATGTCGCGACGTCGTCGTCTGCCAAGCGTCGAGCATTTCGCTGCGTGACACGAAGGTGCGCGCGGCAACGATCGACACCACCGCAGCCAACGCGCGCTGATAACGATCCGCCATCTTCGGGTCGCTCGATGCGATCGAATTCTCGTAGGCCGTCAGTGCCTCGACCGCCCGGTCTCGTAAGACATCGTGACGGGGCAGGCCGTCCTTCGTCATCATCTCGGGCGACCGCCACGTCGTGTGAACCACGGAGGGCGGAACGATGACCGCGCCGCGACCCGCATGCACCGGGGATGCACCAAGACCGGCCACGGCGGCGCACGTCAGCGTCGCGGCGACCAACCCGTGCCGGACCATCCGGCGGCGCAATGACCCCCGTTTCATGAGGACAAAACTACCTACGCAAAGTGGCGGTCACGGCACTTTCGGGGCAGGCTTGAGGCGTGATCGTGGCCCTCATTCTTGCTGCAGGCGCAGGTTCACGCTTCACGGCCGACCGCCACAAACTTCTTTCGCTTTTGCGCGGCATGCGGGTCATCGACCACGCGGTCGCAGCCGTTCGCACGGCAATCGCCGAGGGCGCCCCGATCGATCGCATCATCGTCGTTTCGGGCGCGGTGGACCTCGCCCCGCTGCCCACCGACGTGCTCGTCGTCGACAATCCGAACTGGGCCGAGGGCCAGGCAACTTCGCTCGCCGTCGGCATCGATTCGGCCGCGGCTCTCGGCGCGGATGCGGTCGTCGTGGGCCTCGGCGACCAGCCCTTCATCGACCCCGCCGCATGGCACGCGGTCGCCGCATCGCAGGCCGCCATCGCAGTCGCCACGTACTCCGGCTCCGCCACCCGCACGCCCGCCCTGATCCGCCGCGTTGCGTGGGAGCACCTCCCGAAAACGGGCGACTTTGGCGCACGTCACCTCATCTCCAGTCGCCCCGAACTGGTTGAGCCAGTACCCTGCTCAGGTACCCCCGCAGACATCGACACGATCGAGGATCTCGAATCATGGAACCCCTGAATCACACTTTCACCGTCCCCGTACCGATCGCAGAGGCGTGGAACGTGCTCACCAATGTCGAGCGCATCGCGCCCTGCCTTCCCGGTGCACAGCTGCAAGAAGTCGAGGGCGAAACGTACCGCGGTGCGGTCAAGGTGAAGGTCGGCCCGATTCAGGCACAGTTCAAGGGCCAGGCTTCGTTCGTCGAAAAGGATGACGTCAACTACAAGGTCGTGTTGAAGGGTGAGGGCCGCGACACCGGCGGCAAGGGCAACGCGTCGGCGGTCATCACCGCTCAACTCACCGCCATCGATGCAGCCTCCACGCAGGTCAACGTCAACACCGATCTCTCCATCACCGGCAAGGTTGCACAGTTTGGGCGCGGTGCACTCGCCGACGTCAGCGACAAACTGCTCGCGCAGTTCTCCGACAACCTGAACAACCTCATCGCATCGGAACCGACGGCCGCAGCACCTGCACCCGCACCAACATCCGCAGCCGATTCGGGCCAGCCCGTCGTCCGCAAGATCGACGCCCCCGAAGTTGCACCGATCAACCTCATCGAAGCCGCGGGTGGCACGATCATCAAGCGTGCACTTCCCGTCGTGGCCGGCGTCGCGGTGTTGGTACTCCTTCTCATCGCGATCCTCTGATCACGCGCGACACCCACATGGCGACAGAAGCCGACGTCGCTCGCGTCACCGAATTGCTCGGTCGCGCACCCCAGGGCGAGTTCGAAGTCGTCGTGCGCCGCGCAGACGGCGACCCCGTGGTCGTGCGCAATGCACCACTTCTCGCCGACGGAACCCCGATGCCCACCCTCTTCTGGCTTGTCGGGCGCAATGAGTACGCCGCCGTTTCGCGTCTCGAGGCCGCCGGTGGCGTCGACGAAGCAGAGGCCGACATCGACCCCGCAGCCCTCGAGGCGGCGCACCGCGAGTACGCAGCGCTGCGCAGTGCGGATCTTCCGCCGCACCACACGGGCCCCGCACCCTCGGCGGGCGTCGCCGGCACGCGCCGCGGCGTGAAGTGTCTGCACGCACACTTCGCATGGTGGCTCGCCGGCGGCAACGATCCGATCGGTGAGTGGGTCGCACGACGCATCGACTATGCGCCGGAGTTGCGCCATGTCTGACAACGACAGAATTGGCATCGTTGACATCGGCAGCAATTCGGTGAAGTTGCTCATCCTCGACGGCAACCACGTATTGCACCGCGACAGCGTCGTCACGCGTTTGGGCTCGGGACTCGCCGACACCGGGGGCCTTGCCGAGGATTCCGTCGCCGTCACCCTGCAACGTCTCGGCGACATCAGGTCGATCCTCGACGCACACGCCGTCACCAACGTCCATGCCGTGGCAACGGCAGCGGTACGTTCGGCGAACAACGCCGCGCCCTTCGTTGCGGCGGCATCAACCACACTCGGCTGCAACGTCACCGTCATCGACGGCATCACCGAGGGTTCGCTCGCCTTCGTTGGAGCACAACGCAACCTCGAATCACAACTCGGCAACACGCCGCTCACCGTCGTCGACATCGGTGGTGGCTCAACCGAGTTCAGCATCGGCGCACCCGGCGCAACCCCGCGCGTTGCGAGCATCCCTTACGGCGCACGCAACCTCACCGAGCGAATTCTCGAACATGACCCGCCACGACCCGAGGAACTCACCAATGCAATTGGTGCCGTCGTCGACGAGATCGACGACGTCGTGCGCGAGATCCCCGAACTTGAACAATGCGATCGTTTCCTTGGCGTCGCGGGCACGATCGTCACCATCGCAATGGTCGAACTCGGCCTCCACGAATTCAACGCCAACACCCTCCACGGCATGGAACTGACGAAAGACGCCGCCGAAGACGTGTTCCGCACGCTCGCCACCGAGAAGCTCACCGACCGAGTGCACAATCCGGGCCTACCGGCCGACCGCGCCGACACCATCGTTGGCGGATGCTGCGTGCTCGTCGCCGTACTGCGAAAACTGCAGTTGCCCTCGATTACCGTGTCGACCACCGCCCTCGCCGACGGAGTCGCCACGGTTGCACGCCGTGGCGTGCAACGTCTCGGCGCAGGAGAGGGCCTGGCGGATCTTCTGCGAGACTTTGTCCGCCCATGAACGCCGCCCACCACCCTGCCAACACGAGCGCCGTCGGCACCGTGGGCCTGCGTTTGTACGGCAAGAGGGTCGTTCTGCGGCCGCTGAATGCGCAGGATTTCTCGGCATGGGCCGAGTGCCGCAAGCGCAACGCCGACTGGTTGTTGAAATGGGAGCCGCTACGCCCCATCACACAGCCCGACCCGGCAAATGACCGTGACATTTTTACCGCACGCTGCAACATCCGCGAGCGCGAGCGCCAAACGGGTACCTCGTACGCCTTTGGCCTTTTCGTCGACAACGCCTTCTGTGGCGAGGTGAACCTGAACAACGTCGTGCGTGGTGCCATGCAGTGCGCCACCGTCGGTTATTGGATCGACCAAACGCGTGCAGGTAATGGTTACGTCGCCGAGGCGGTCGCCGTGCTACTGAAGTTCGCCTTCGACGAATTGCATCTTCACCGCATCGAGGTGTGCATCATCCCGCGCAACACGAACAGCCTGCGTGTGGTCGAGAAGCTCGAACTCCGCAACGAAGGTTTGGCCGAACGCTTCCTCGAGATCAACGGTCTGTGGGAAGACCACTACCGCTTTGCGATGACCACCGAGGAGTGGCTGACCAGGCGCAGCGAACTCACCGCGGCATGGCTCGCCGCGGGCAAGGCCTGATCAACCCGATACGACGAGTCAGTCGGCGAGTTGACGGAACGCCAACGCACGCTGCTTGCGCAGCACATTGCGGCGTTTCCAGTCCTTCGTTTTCCAGTGGCGCTTCGCCGCGCGACCCTTCTTCTTCAGCGCACGCTCCTTGTTGTGGTGTGCCTCGACACGCCACGCCTGGCCGGGTTCGTGCACGTCGTCGGGCTCGATGCCATTGCTGACGAGACCGGCAACCGTGTGCAATTCGGCGTGCATTCGGTGCCGTTCGTTGTGGGCATGGGCGCGCAATTCGACACGCGGAGGCGGAGCAGTCTCTTGACTGCGATGACGCTTGCTCATCGGGTCTCCTTTCAGAGATGAACCGGAGTAAAGGCTCCTCGATTCGCAACGTACTCCCACGGCACGGGCGTGTGAAGCACATTCGCCATTACGCACAGAAAAGTCACGCGGAGGTCACGGCACGATGACGAGTAATTTCGTTCGAGTCACGTACGACCGGAACCACTTGCCATCGGGCGGCGGCACAAGAACTGCCCCGTTTGAGGCAGCCAATCCCAAAGATTCGGGGCCGAACTCGTCGATGATCTCGCGGAAGTCAACCGTGGCCGCGCCGTTTTGCGCAACGAAACCCTCGGCGCCGCGCAGCAGTTTGTAACGCCCCGTTACGGGTGGCGACACGGTTCCGACAACTGTCGTGCTGCGCAGAACGACGTTGTTCGCATCAATTGCAAACAGCCTTCGCGAACTGCGGTCGTACACCATGCGGCGACCCGAACCGCTCCCTTTTGGGGCCCGCGCTTCCGCCGGCGTGAAGGTTCTCCCCACCGCGACGTTGGTGTACGCGGGAATGATCGACACACCACATTGCGCGCTGCGCGTGAACCACAGTCGCGACCCGCCGGCCAGCACACGACAATTCCACTTCTGTGCCTCGTCGACCGTCCAGTTGCCGCGCACCTTTGCCTCGGTCGAAAACGCAAGCGACGACGTGCGCACCTTGCCACCGGCCGTCACCCCGGACGGGCTGACGGCAACCGACTTCTCCGACCAGTCGCTGACGCCCATCGCCGTGCTGCGACGCACGCTGACGCGATACGACGAATCAGGATCAAGCCCACGCACGACGACTCGTGCCGCCTCGCGAACCTTCATGGTGCGCACGGGCGTTGTTTCCTTGCCGCGGTACACCCTCACGCTCGTGAAGCCGTCGGTCGCTCCGCCGTCACAACCCGGGTCCCACGACACCACGATGCCGTCGGCCAACGGACTCGATACCAGCGCGCTCGGCGTTCCAGGAACCGTTTCGCGAGGAGCCGAGACGTCACTCACGTTCAGCAACAAATTCGGCGACCCGGCGCCCGGGTTCTTCACCACATCCTTCGTCGCGCGATCCACAACCGCTTCGTGCACCGCTTCAGGACATGCGCCCGGGTTGGCCTCACCGATCAGCGCCACGTAGCCGGCAACCAGCGGCGACGCCATCGACGTACCGGTCAACGTTTGCTCTGCGGTGTCGGTGGCAATTCCCGCCGAGAGGATGCGTACTCCCGGCGCGAACACGTCGATACAGCGGCCGTAGCTCGACGTGCCGAGCGACATTGCCAAACGTTCGTCGGTTTGATTCGTTGCACCGACATTCAACGCTTCGGGCGTGTGACCCGGCGACACCTCGCAGGCATCCTGGCCCTTGTTGCCCGCTGCCGTCACCGGCACGATGCCATCGAGCATCAGGTCGACAACGGCCAGGTCCATCGGCCGCGAATCCTCGTCGGCATCGACACCGAGGCTCAGGTTCGCCACCGCCAAACTGCCCGACCTGTGGTGACGAATCACCCAGTCGATTCCGCGAATCACACTGTCGACGTCGCCTTCGCCGAAGCAATCGAGAACGCGCACTGCCACGATCGTCGCCTTCTTCGCAACGCCGTATTCGGTGCCGGCCGTAAGTGCCGCCGTGTGCGTGCCGTGACCATCACAGTCGTCGGCCGGAATCGCCGGCACACCGCGCTCATCGACACCCACCACATCGGCGCCGTGAATGACACGACCCGCGAGATCGACGTGTGTTGCGCGCACACCGGTATCGATCATGTAGATCTGCACGCCCTCGCCGGTACCCGGCGGTCCATACACACCGTCGAGGGGCAACGCCCGCTGGTCGATGCGATCGAGTTGGTACTGAACGTCGGCCTGCGCCGCCGGTGTCGTCGCTCGCTTGCGCACCCGTTTGTTGCGCGACACGCTGTCGACCCGCGGATCGCCCAACAACGATGCGACCTGCGCATTCGTCAACCGTGCCGAGAAGCCACCAACGGCCCAGCGATACACCGCCGTGACCGAGCCCCCCGCCTGTACCACGTCGGCCGACACCGCGTCGATGTCGTCACGCGAGGCGACAACGACGATGTACGACGACGTCGGACCCTGCACGGGTCGTGCCGAAGCGGAAACCGCCGACAGCGGCGCCAACAAGGCAACGATGAGCCCGCAGACGAACGCTGCGGATGCACGCCTCACGACGACGACTACTTCTTCGTGATCTTCGCCTGCAACACAGCAAGCATTTCGGCAAACCACGGCTGACGGGTGCTCCACACCTGCGGGTCGAGTTCGCGCTCGACCGCCGCCGGGTGTTCCGACACGTGGGCCATGTCCTGGATGGTGCGCTTGGTGACCTTCAACAGTTCACGCGGTCGCGACGCGGCACGCGCGGCCATCTCGTGTGCATACGTCAGCAACTGATCGTCTTCGACGCACTTCCATGCCAAGCCAATTCGTTCGGCCTCGGTGCCGTCGAGAATCTCACCGAAGATGACCGATGCCATCGCAGCCTGCGGACCCGCGATGCGACGCAGCATCCACGTGTGTCCACCACCGGGGTGAATGCCGATCTGCAGGAACCGCGTGTCGAACTTCGCGCGCCGTGCCGCCACGCGCACGTCACAACCAAGCGCAAGGTTCATGCCCGCACCAACGGCCGCGCCGTTGACCGCAGCCAACGTGGGAAGTGGGCTGTACGCAATGCGCAGGAAACCCTCGTAGATGTTCTTCAGGCTGTCGCCCGTCGCCTCGGCGAGGTTGCCGAGGTTCGCACCCGCACAAAACGCCGGTGCGGCACCCGTCACGACAACGGCGCCGATTTTCTCGTCGGCCTCGATGTCGTCCATCGCGGCAATGATCTCGGCGACCATCGGCGCGGTCAGCGTGTTGCGCTCACCGGGGTTGTTCAGCGTGATCGTCGCAACGCCGTCGGACTTGTCGAGGAGTACCAAACTCATGTCGGACAGTCTGCCAGCAGCATCTCGCTACGCTTCGGTTGGAATGTTGGACCACGTATTTACTGACGCCATCGGCGCTCTGCGCGAGGCCTTCGAGGGAGCATTCCTCGAGCGTCAGGCCTTCGAAGAGCACTTCCAGTCCGACGTTCTCCTCGGCGACCTCACGTGGGAAACCAGTTACGGCCTGCCGGGCGAGGGTTCGCCCCCGCGGGTCGTTGCCCACATCACCCTCGACTGGCCCTCGTGGAGCCAGGCCATGTACCGACGTTGGTATCTCTAGGAAACCCTGGTCGACCTTCCCGCCATCGAAATCGAAATCGTCTTCCGCGCCCAGCGCATCTCGTCGATGCCCGATCACGCCAGGGTCCTCACCCTCGCACCGGCGACCAGTCCCACGATCGGCAATGCCGCGATGGAACGCGCCAGCCTCGCCACCGAAATCAGCCACCCGATCGACGGCGCGGGCCGCACCGAATACGCACTCGAAATCACCTACGAAGGTCTCTACGACCTGTCCGAGGAAACGCTCGCCGACGGCTCGAGCACGATCCTCGACGACCACTTCGGCACGCTCGGCGGTTGGATCGCCTCTACGCTCGTGAAGTTGGGCGACCTCGCGTTCTCGTACTTTCCGCCCGAGACACCCGACCTGCAAGCATGACTGCATGACGCAGTCCAATGATTCGGTCGTTCTTCTCGACATCTCCGAGCGCATCGCCACGATCACCCTCAATCGTCCGGGAGCGCGCAATGCACTCAGCAGCGAACTCTTGCGCAAGCTGAACGAGACGATGAAGTCCGCCGACGCGAACGACGACGTCGACGCCATCATCCTCACCGGCGCCGACCCGGCGTTCACCGCGGGTCTCGACCTGAAGGAACTCGGTGATCCGTCGAGCAACCTGCTCGGCGGCACCGGCGCCGACGGCACACCGAACTCCGACGGTGTGCGCGGACCGTTTCCGAAACTCTCAAAGCCCCTCATCGGCGCCATCAACGGTGTCGCGGTCACCGGCGGATTCGAACTCGCCCTCAACTGCGACTTCCTCATCGCCTCGGAAAACGCGAAGTTCGGCGACACGCACGCCCGCGTCGGCGTCATGCCCGGCTGGGGTCTGTCGGTGCTTCTCCCCCAGGCCATCGGCATTCGTCGCGCGCGCGAGATGAGCTTCACCGGCAACTTCATCGACGCCCACGAGGCAAAGGAACTCGGCCTCGTCAACCATGTCGTGCCCCACGCCGAGCTCATCGCCTTCACACGCAAGATTGCCCTCGACATCATCGGCAACGACCAGTCGGGCGTCCGCGCGATCCGCAACACCTACTCGCTCACCACCACCGACGCCGAGGCATGGGCCACCGAGGCCGCCGAGGCCAAGGCATGGCGCAAGCGCGCCTTCAGCGCCGATGCCGTGGCCGAACGCCGCGACAAAATCATGCAGCGCGGCCGCAACCAGTAGGTAGGCAAACCACCCACGAACGCCGGAAAGTTGGGCCGTCTTCACCTGTTACATTGTCAGTTGTCTAGTAATTCACTCGCAAGCCCACCACGGGAGACGACATGAGCAACGAACAGCCCGACCCGCGCATTGCCGCAGGCCGTGAACTCGCCGGGAAACTCTTCGCCGGCGGCCCCGCGACACCGGCCATCCACAAAAGCCTTGCGCGACACACTGTCGCGCACCTGTTCGGCGAGCTGTGGCAAGACCCGACGCTCGAACTGCAGGAACGTTCGCTCATCACCTGCACCGTTCTCGTTGCCACCGGTCGCGAAGCCGAGCAACGCCTCCACTTCCGCGGCGCGCGCAATCTCGGCATCAGTCGCGACAAGTTGGAAGCAATGATCACTCACGTCGCGCACTACGCCGGCTGGCCGGTCGCGGTCAGCGCTTCGCGCACCCTTGCAGAGGTGTGGGACACAATGGACAAAGAAGACGCAGCACGAAAGGGCAGCAAGTAACCATGGCATTCACGTTCGCAAACCACGCGGGTCGCGCAGTTCTCGTCGACGGCAACAACTTCCACGACCTCGAAGCACTCAGCGGCGGCACCATTCCGAGCGATCCCGCAGCCGCACTCGCCCATGGCGACAAACTCCACGACCTGCAGAAGAAGACAGCAGGCCGCACCCCCGAGGGAACCATCGACGCAGCGAAGCTTGGTGCACCGTCACCCACACCACAAAAGGTGTTCGGCATCGGCCTCAACTACAAAACGCACGCCGCCGAGTCGAACATGGAAGTGCCCGACAACCCCGTCGTGTTTGCCAAGTTCTCGTCGTGCATCTGCGCACCCAACTCGAACATCGAACTGCGCAGCGACAGCGTCGACTACGAGGGCGAAATCGTCGTCATCATCGGCACACCGGGCAAGGACATCTCGCAGGCCGACGCGTGGAACCATGTCTTTGCCATCACTGCCGGACAAGACGTGTCCGACCGCCCCGTACAGATGGCCAGCAAGCCGCCGCACTTCGACCTCGGCAAGTCGTTCGACACCTTCGGCCCCATCGGCCCCGTTGCCGTGTCACCCGACGTACTCCCCAACCGCGACAAGATCGCCATCAAGTGTCTCGTCAACGGTGAAGAGCGCCAGAACGACACATCGGCGAATCTGATCTTCGGCATTCCATTCCTCATCGAATACCTGTCGCACATCACCACACTGAACACCGGCGACGTCATCTTCACGGGCACACCTGCGGGCGTCGGTGCGGCACAGAAGAAACTTCTGCGCGACGGCGACATCGTCACCACCATCGTCGACGGCGTCGGCACGATGACGAACAAGTGCGTGCGCGTCGGCGACCACAACCTGCCTCTCACCAAGAAGGGCTAGTCATGGCGCTCAACGGTTTTCTCGACATCGAACTCAGCGTCAAGAACCCCAACGAGCTCGGCGCGTTCTGGGAACGCCACGGTTTCATCCGCACATCGGACGGTGTGTACGGCACGGCAGATCGAGCCACGGTGATGACCATCAAGGAAGGCGACCATCGCCACCTCTCGGCCATGCACCTGTCGTGCGCCAATGAGAGCGACATCGCCGACATCGCGAAACGCCTCGAGTCGATCGGTGTCACTTCACGCACCACCTCGACCACCCTCGAGTGCACCGACCCCGTACTCGGCCACGTCATCCGCATCGAAGTCGGCGCACCCACACCCGTCAGGGACTCGGGCCCGCACGCCGGCAACAGACCCACCGAACGCACGCGCTGGAACAGGCGCACCGCTTCCATCGACCCGTCGAAGCGCCGACCGCCACGCCGCATCGGCCACGTCGTGCTCGGCTCGCCCGACATCAAGGCATCGAACGCGTTCTATTTCGAAGGTCTCGGCTACCGCATCAGCGACCAGTTCGCCGGCTCTAGCGGCACCTTCGGCCGCGTCGAAACCGACCACCACAACCTGCTCATTCACCGCGCACGAGTCGGCTATCTCAACCACTACGCACTCGAAGTCGACGACTTCGACGCCGTCGGTGAAAACGGAAGCGCAGTGATGAAGGAAAACCCCGACTCGCACATCATCGGCGTCGGCCGACATCTGCTCGGTTCCAACATCTACTGGTACATGCGCGACCCCTCGGGCAACATGTTCGAGTTCTTCGCCGACATGGACCACATCAACGACGACGAACACTGGGCCAACAACGTGCGCCGCTCCGACTGGGGTTCGCCCGACGCCCCCGCACCCGTCGAAGCCTGGGGCCCCGGCCCGAACGAAGCCTTCATGGCCATCCCCGACATGGAAGAGATTGCCCAAGCCCGAGCAAAGCGAGGGCTTGCATGAGCACGGTGCGAGCAAAGCGAGGGCTTGCATGACGGCTGGTCGCGGTCGGCCAAAGCTGCACACCGACCAACAGATTCTCGAGGCCGCACTGCGAATGTTCGCAACGTACGGCTACGACGGCATGTCGCTGCGGTCGCTCAACCGTGAGCTCGGCCTCAGCCACAGCGCCATCCACCAACGGTTCGGCACCAAGGAAGACCTCTACAAGGCGGTCATTGACCACGAGTTCGGCGCCATGTTCCGGGAAATCCGCGAGCACCTGCGCGTCCTTCCCCGCCCCGACTCCGAGCTCGGTGAACTGCAGTCGCAATTCAAGGCCTTTCTCATTGTTTCCAGCAAGCACCCGTACCTCAACCGGTTGATGAACAACGAGGGCCTCGAAGATTCCTGGCACCTCGACCACATCTACAAGAAGTACGTGCAGCCGTCGCTCGCCCCCATTCGCAAGTTGATGGACGACCTCGCCAAGAAAAAAGTCATCAAGCCCACCGCAGTGCGCACCGCCTTTTTCCTGATTGCACACGGCGCAGCCGCGCTGTTCACACTCGATGCGCTGTCGGCAAAGTTCAACTCCGCCGACGGCCCCATCGATGTCG
>JBJTYJ010000101.1:0-2857 GCA_046082705.1 Actinomycetota bacterium
GCATCGATCGCAGCGCAAGCAGGTCCGCCGCGGTGAACAGCGTTTCGAGTGCGAACAAGTCGTCGGCGGTGCCGAACGCGACCATCGTGACCACGTCACGTGAGCCGGTTTCCATGTCGCGATAGTCGGCGCACGACAGGCTCGTTGCCAGAATGTGGAACAGCGTTCCACGTCGTACGCGGTACGGGCCGGTGATCGTCACGGTTTTGCTCGTGATTCGCGCATCGGGAGAGCGTTTGTTGTTTGCGCCGGCCACATCGGACTCTTCCAGCCCGTGTTTCTGCATCAAACGGTAGGCAAGCGCGAGAGCGGTTTCTGCTTCGGCCTGGGGCGTGTTCGGGTGGTTCGCCCGCTCGAGGATGGCGCGAACCTTTTCGATCACGTCGTGAAACTACCCTGAGTCACGCACGCAACCGAAGAGGGAGTCGACATGAAGTTCGCATTCGCCACCGCACCACAGGTATGCACATGGCAAGAAGTTCTCGACGTGTGGGTTGCGGCAGACAACGTGCCGTTCTGGGAAAGCGGCTGGACGTTCGACCACTTCGAACCCATCTTCACCGGCGATCGTTCAGGTCCGTGCATGGAAGGCTGGATCACGCTCGCTGCATTGCTGCAGGCGACGAAGCGACTGCGTGGTGGCGTGATGGTGACGGGCATGGTGTACCGCCACCCGGCGGTGCTGGCGAACATGGCCGCAACTCTCGACCACACGTCGGGCGGGCGACTCGAACTTGGCGTCGGTGCAGCGTGGAACGAAGACGAGTGCAACGCATACGGCATCGAACTCGGTTCATTGACCGAACGCTTCGATCGCTTTGCCGAAGGACTCGAAGTAATGAAGCGTTTGTTGACGCAGAAGCAGAGTTCATTTTCCGGCAAGTACTACACACTCACCGACGCGTACTGCGAGCCAAAGCCGTTGCAGTCGCCGATGCCGCCGGTTCTCATCGGCGGTGGCGGCCACAGGCGCACGCTGCCACTCGTGGCGCGGTACGCCGATCATTGGAACTTTCCGGGCAACAGCGAAGACCCGTTGGGCGACCTGAACAGGTCGCTTGCGCGGCTGCGTGAATGCTGCGACGAAGTGGGCCGCGACATGTCCCAGATCCGCATCAGCACGCAGTTGTGGGTGGCCCAGATGAGCGACGCCGAGGCGGTGGAGACGGCTCTCGCCTATGCCGATGCGGGGGTTGGCCTCGGTCTCGTCAGCCTGCCCAGACCCTTGTCGGCAAAGGACATCCACCGGTATGCCGATCTGTTCGGGCCGGTTTTCGGGGCGGCTTCGTGAGCATCCTGCTGGTCGGCCTCGGGGCCGGTTTTCTTTCCGGAATCTTCGGGGTGGGGGGCGGCATTCTCATCGTCCCTGGACTCGTGTTCTTCGCCAAGATGGACCAACGTCGCGCTCACGGCACGTCGCTTGCCGCAGTGTTGCCGATCTCGCTTGCGAGCCTCATCACCTACTGGTCGCACGACCACGTCGATTGGCACGTTGCGTTCTGGCTGGCGATCGGTGCGGTCGGTGGCGCGATTCTCGGAACGAAGTTTTTGAAGACCGCGCGCCACGACGTGCTCAGCTACGGCTTTGCAACTGTGCTCATCGTGTCGGCGATTCGCCTCTACTGGACGACGAGTGCCGACGGCCGCACCGACCTCACCTTCGTTGCGGCGATTGCACTCATCGTGATCGGTGTTGCGACCGGAACCCTGGCGGGACTGCTCGGCGTTGGCGGCGGAGTCATCATGATTCCGGCGATGGTGTTGTTGCTCGGAGAATTGAACGTGATGGCCAAGGGAACGTCACTTGCCGTCATCATTCCGACGTCGATCACCGGAACGATTCGCAATCGCAAAACGGCGAACGTCGACGTCAAGGCTGCAGTGGTGGTTGGTCTGTCCGGAGTGGTGTCTGCGGTGGCCGGTGGATCATTGGCGGCCAACATGTCGGAGTCGTTGTCGAACGCTCTCTTCGCCACCTTGTTGTTGGTGGTGGCGGTGCAGATGATCTATCGCGAGCGACGCGTGCGGTCGAGCAACGCACCGACCCAATAGCCGAGTGCAGCGCTGAGGCTGCCACCCATCGCGATGCTGAGCGCTACGGGGTCACCACCCGAGACGATTGCGAGCAATGCACCGAACGCCGCGAAACCGACTGCAACCGCGTGTCTCCAACGAGCCATGACGGTGACGGTACCGCCGTTCGTTGTGAATGACGTTGCGGGAGGTTCTCCAATCAAATGGAAGAAACTTCTCTCACTCTCCGCGCACGAGTTTGCCGGGAAGTTCACCCGTGAACGTGTCGTTGTCGACGGTTTGTACCCCGGCAACGAAAGTCGCCGCATAGCCGACCGCGCGCTGGACGAGGCGTCGCCCGTTGGCGGGTAGGTCGTAGGCCATGTGGGGCATCGTGAAGGTGAGCGAGTCGAAGTCGATGATGTTGAGGTCGGCTCGTTGGCCGGGTGCGACAACTCCACGGTCGATTATTCCGTACATCCGCGCCGTCTGTTGTGTCTGTCGGTGGACGATCCACTCGAGAGGCAACTTCGGCCCGCGCGTGCGATCACGCGTCCAGTGGGTGAGCATGAACGTGGGCATTCCGCCGTCACAGATGGCGCCGCAATGTGCACCGGCATCACCGAGGCCCATGCGGGTTGCGGGATGCTGGTGGGCTTCGTAGAGGAACGACAAGTCGCCGTAGGCGTAGTTGAAGAACGGCATGTAGATGAGACCGCGGCCGTCGTCGCGCGTCAACTGCTCGACGATGACGGTCATCTCGGTGACACCTCGGCGGCGTGCGATCTCGCGGACCGAGTCTTCTGCGGGCGGTTCGTAGTCGATGTTCGCCGAAGTGACGGGG
>JBJTYJ010000102.1:0-4586 GCA_046082705.1 Actinomycetota bacterium
GCCAACGTGCTGGGCGGCTGTCAGGGCAGCACCGGCCCCGCGTCACTACATCCGGCCGATGGTCGACCGTACGGTTCGCGATTTCCCGTGATCACGATTCGCGACATGGTGCGCGCGCAGGCGCGTCTCGCCGACAGTCTCGGCGTCCGTACGTGGCACAGCGTCATCGGTGGGTCGATGGGCGGCATGCAGGTTCTCGAGTGGGCGGTCATGTTCCCCGACCGCGTGCGATCGATCATCCCCATCGCCACGTGTCTGCAGGCGAGCGCACAGCAGATTGCGTGGGGTGCAATCGGTCGTCGTGCGATTCGTCTCGACCCGAAGTGGCAAGGTGGCGACTATTACGAAGCTGCTCCCGGAGAAGGTCCGTGGGAGGGGCTTGCCATCGCGCGCATGGTTGCGCAGGTGACGTTCCGCAGCGACAACGTTTTCACCGAAAAGTTCGGGCGTGAGCTCGCCGACGGCAACGCCGACAAGAGTGGAATCGAAATGTGGGACCGCTTCGAAGTCGAGCGATACCTCGATCATCACGGTGACAAACTCGTGCGTCGATTCGACACGAACAGTTACCTCGTCATCGGCAAGGCAATGGACCTGCACGACATCGGCCGCGGACGCGGGGGAGTAGTGGCGGCAGCCCGTCGCATCACCGTTCCCGTGCTGTCGATCGGCATCTGGAGCGACATCCTGTACCCCAGTTACCAGCAGCGCGAAATCGCGCGCCTTGTGGGTGAAAACGGTGGTCATGCCGACTACGTGGAGATCGACTCACCCCACGGCCACGACTCATTTCTCATCGAACCCGACCAGGTTGGCCGTGCCGTGAGGTCGCATCTCACTAGGGTGTGAACGTGTTCGCCGAAGTCGGAATCGTGACCCTGATCTCGGTTCTTCTGATTCTCGGCGGTATCGGACTCTTCGGGTTGACGATCTGGTTCTGGAAAACCTCGCGGCCCGAGCCGCCGGCGCTGGCACGTCTCGAAGTGATGAGTGAACGTGCCTACCGCAAGAGCAAGGGCGTCGACCGACAGTTCCTGCTGAAGATGGCGGAACGTGAGGCTCGTGAGTCAGCCACCGTGTCATCCGCGGTCGATGCGACCGTCTCGTCGGACGCGGCAGAGTCAAAGTAAATTTCACCCGTGGCCTCTTTCAATCCAGAAGAAATGATCGTCCGCTTTCGTGAGCGTGCCGCTGCCGTCAAGCGGCGCCCTTTGCCCCCGGTCGCCGGTGATGAGCGTCAGTTGTTCTTGCAGCAGGCGCAGGTCGACTTCCAGGATTTCGCCATCATTGGTGATGCGACCGCATCGGTCGAAGACGGTGTGCTCGTCCTGCGCATCGACATGCGCGGCGACGGCAAGTGACCGAACCCCACGGTCATTCCGATCGTTGGGCCCTTGTCGCCTGTTTCGTCGGTGTCATCGCCTGGAGCTCGGGCCCCTTGATGGTGAGGGGAATATCGGCCGAGGTCACGGCGTTCACCTCGGTGAGATTGTGGCTGTCGATCCCGGTCATGTCGCTGGCGGCAATCATCGGAGGTGGAAGGCTGACGCTCGATCTCTACCGGCGGAGTCTCTTGCCCGGGGTGCTGTTCCTTGGTTCGATGGCCACGGGGTTTGCCTCGTTTCAGCACACCTCAATCGCCAATGCCACGTTGATTTCGAACCTCCAACCCGTTCTCATGTTGCTTGTCGCACCACGGCTGTTCGGAGAGCGTCCGACCGTGCTGCGTGTCTGTCTTGCGGTTGCTGCCGTCGGTGGCATTTTCATGGTGATTGTCGGAGCGGCACCGGGCGGGGAGGCTGGTGTTGCGGGCGACTTGTTCGCGGTTGCGAATCTCCTCATTTGGTCGACTTACTTCGTGTTCGCCAAGCGTGCGCGTGACGCGGGAGCACATGCTGGGTCCTTCCTCGCGGGCGTGTTCACCATCGCTGCCTTTGCGACGATTCCGTGGGTTCTCGTCGTGCGGCCCGACTTCGGTGAGCTGGGTGGACACGACATGGTGCTCGTCCTGGCCCAAATCGTCGTCGCTGGTCTAATTGGGCATACGACAATCACGTGGAGCGCGCGGTATCTCGACATCACCCTCGTGTCGTTGCTGAACCTGCTCAGTCCGGCGCTCTCGATGGCGGGTGCGTGGTTGATTTACGACCAATCGATGCGGGTGGTTCAAGTGCTCGGGGCAACAATCATGATGGTCTCGATTGCATTCGTCGTCGCAACGCGTTCTCGGCCGGTGGTTCCTGCGGACGAAGGGGTGATGGCCGAGTGAACGAGGCAGTCGAAAAGCCCTCGCACCCACTCGCCCTGTGGGCAGTGTTTCTCGGTGTGGTGTGCTGGGGATGGGGGCCCGTCATCGTTCGCGGCATTTCTGCGCCCTTCATGGCATTCACGCCGGTTCGCATGTTGATCGGTCTTCCCATCATGGCGACCATCACCTATGTATCGGGTGGTCGATTGACACGCGCAGTGTGGCGCGCGTCGTTCGTGCCGTCTCTCTTCTACACGGCGTCCTTGTTGTGTGCCTTTGCGTCGTTCCAGAAGACATCGATCGCGACGTCGACCCTCATCGTGTCGCTGAACCCCATCGCGCTTCTCGTCGTCGCGCCGTTCGTGCTGAAGGAGCGGGTCACGAAGCAAAAGGTCTTCTGGTGCCTCGTGGCCGTCGCCGGCGTGTCGCTCGTCGTGTTCGGCAAGACAAGCGGGGGAGGAAATACCCTCGAAGGTGACCTCTACGCCGTCGGCAACCTCATCTTCTGGACCACCTACGCGGTTGGCACGAAACGTGTCCGCGACGCTGGCGTTCACCCGTACGCGTTTCTCACCGTTGCCACCGCCGTCTCGGTCGTGCTGCTGTTCCCGCTCGCGTTCGCAACGGGTGCCGACTTCGACAAGATCGGAGGCAACGACTGGTGGTTGATGCTCTTGCAGGTCGTGGTGGCCGGGGTCATGGGCATGGGAGCGATTGCCTGGGCGAACCGCTACATGGATGCGACCCTCGTCGCGCTTCTCGGTCTTGGAAGTCCCGTGCTCTCCAGCATCTTCGCGTGGTGGATCTTCGAGCAGTCGATGACGGCTGTGCAGATCCTCGGAGCGGGCGTGATGCTTGCCGCCGTCGGTGCCGTCGTGGCCCGAAAGATCTGAGACGAACCGTCATGGAGACCACAACCGACGACACGCCACGGCATGATTTGGCAATTGCCGCGCTCTTCGTCGCAGTGGTGTTCTGGAGTACCGGGCCGCTTCTTGTCCGCGGCATCTCGGCACCGTCGTTGGCGGCGGCACCCGTGCGATGCATCGTCGCGGTTCCCGTCATGTGGATCGCCGCACGGGTCACGGGTGGGCGCATCACCCGTGAAGTGTGGGTCGCATCCATCTTTCCGGGAGTGTTCTTCGCGGGCACGATGTTGTTCGCATTCCTCTCGTTCAGCCGTACCACGGTTGCCCACGCGTCGTTGATCGTCGCTCTGCAGCCGGTTGTCATGTTGTTCCTCGCGCCGGTGCTGTTCGCCGAGCGCATCACGGTGCGGAAGGTCGGCTTTGCTCTGACCGCTCTCGGTGGCATCGCGATGGTCGTGATTTTCGGCAACTCGAAGGGCGACGCGACGTTGCTCGGAGACTTCTTCTCGGTACTCAATCTGGGGTCGTACTGCACCTACATCGTGATGACCAAGCGTGTTCGCGACCGCAACATGCATTCGGGCGCCTTTCTCACCGCAGTGCTCGTGGTAGCGAGTGGTGCTCTGCTTCCGATCGGCGTGGTGTCGGGTGCCGACTTCGGCCAGATCGGTGGCAACGATTGGTGGCTCATCCTCGGGCAGGTGTTCATCATCCAACTCCTGGGGTTTGGCGTCGTCACCTGGTCGAGCCGCTACATCGAGGTAACGCTGGCGTCGATCATCAACCTGCTCAGTCCCGCACTTTCTGCGGTTTGGGCGTGGTTCATTTTCGACCAAAGCATGCAAGCGCTGCAGATCGTCGGTGGAATTGTCATGCTCGGCGCCGTGGCCGGTGTCGTCGCCACCCGGTCGCGACCCTCCGACACGTCCAGCAACGAGGCTGCCGTCGAGACTTGACCACATGGCAACATTCGGATTCAACGGCAGGGTCGCACTCGTCACGGGTGGCGCACAGGGGATGGGGCGCGAGATTGCCGAAAGGTTCGGCCGCGAAGGCGCGTCCGTCGTGGTGGGCGACATCTCGGAAGACGGTGGCAAGGAAACCGTCGCGCACATCGTCGCTGCGGGCGGCGAAGCGATCTTTCATCGCACCGACGTGTCGAAGGCCGCTGATGTGAACGCGCTCGTGAACTTGGCTCTCGACACGTACGGTGATCTCAACCATGCAGTCAACGCAGCTGCCATCGAAGGCGAGCCATTGAGCCTGCTCGATCTCGAGGAAGACAACTTCGATCGCATCATCAATGTCAACTTGAAATCGCTCTATCTCTCCATGCGGGCACAGATTCGTACGTTCATCGACAAGCGCCACGGCGGCACCATCGTCAACATCTGCTCGACGAACTCGTTCCGCCCACAACCCGGCCAAAGCGCGTACACGGCCTCGAAGCACGGAGCCGTTGGTCTCAC
>JBJTYJ010000103.1:0-8080 GCA_046082705.1 Actinomycetota bacterium
CCCACATCGGCCACTCCGGAGACACCGCGATGAGGTTGATCTTCGTCTCGTCGTTGTTCAGCACAACAAACAACACCGCGACGATCGCGAGTAGCGCCCAGCCGACCTGGCGAACGCTGAGTCGACGACCCGACTCTGCTGAACTTTTTTTGTCGCTCATTGCACGCTGCTTTCCCGCGTCTGCGTACACCCGTGTCAGTGAAGAATGGTCATGCCGCCGTCGACGACGATGGTGGCCCCGTTCAGGAAACTCGCCGCAGGGAGACACGCGCTCAATGTCATCTGTGCGACTTCTTCGGGTTCTCCGTACCTGCGCAGGGGCACCTTGCGCTTGGCGTAGATCGTCTTCGACTCGTTGGGAATGTCGGCCGTCATCGCGGTGTTGATCGGACCGGGACAAATGGCATTCACGTTGATCCCGTGGCGGCCGAGTTCGGCGGCGAGGCTTTTCGTCAGGCCGACGACACCGTGTTTGGCAGCCGAGTAGGCCGCCAAACCCGGCGTTGCGACGATCGCTTCGGTCGAGGCCACGTTGACGATGCGCCCCGAGCGTCCCTTCATGTGGGGTAAGACCAACCGCACGAGGTGCGCATAGGCACTGAGGTTCACGGCAATCGTGGCGTTCCAGGCCTCGGCGAAGGATTCGTCGTCGGCGAACACCGACGAGGCACGACTGATGCCTGCGTTGTTCACCAGGATGTCGATGCTGCCGAAACGACCGATCGCCGCATCGACAAGCACACGTCGCTGGTCGTCGGAGGTGACGTCGGTCGGCACGCCGATCACGCGATCTGCCCCGTGCGCGGCGGTGATCTCCCCGACCACCCGTGCCACGCGGTCTTCTCCCAGGTCGGCCACCACCACGTTCGCCCCCTCGTCGGCGAAGAGATGCGCCGTCGCGCGGCCCATGCCACTCGCAGCCCCGGTGACGATGACGGTCTTGCCGGCCACCGAGCGGTCGAGCGACGTCAGGCGCGCCATTCGAACCGTCCGCCCATGCCGTAGGCGGGGAGGTGCAACGCGCGGTACGGGTCGACACGCATGAAACCGGCGTCGGGTGAATTGTCCGGCCCGCCGGGCGCAAAGAGGTTGAGGTCGTAGTCGAAGACACCCGTCCAGAGTCGACGCTTCGTGTCGAGATCGGAATGCAGCGATGCAGTTCCCCAAATCTCGACGCCGTCACCTTTTTCCGTCACCTGCCAGTGCAGCGCGACGTGACTGTTGTGACGCACGTTCTTCGCCTTCACCGACTCGTTTCCGATCATGATCCAGATCGCGTCGCCTTCCCAACACGGGTGTACCGGCACCACGTCGGGTCGACCGTCGCGGCCGATGGTGGCAATGTGCGCCCACGGACTGAGTGCCGTCGCCGCCGCGCGGATCGATGCAAGGTCGTTTCCTGACAACTCGCTCACCTCCCCGTCACGCGCGCGCCAGGTCGGCGGCGCAGAGAATGCCGTCGAGCATCGGCGGTGGCAGCACCGTCGGGTGACCCGCCCACAGTTGAACACAGTCGCCTGTTCGGCCGCTCGGCCCCTCGTTGATGAGGTCGACGAGAACCCCAGCCACACCTTCGGGTGTCATCACGCCCGGTGCGGGCGGTCGGCCACCGAGAAAGCCCAGGTACATCGGGGTTGCGGTGGCTCCCATGCCGAAGGAGTTCACGCGAATCTTGTGGGGCGCGAGTGCTCGCGCCCACGCGTTGGTGAGACCCTTGATTCCCCACTTCGATGCGTCGTACACGTCGAAACCCGGCCCGCCGACGGCCGAACGCTGCACGTCCTTCCAATTGCACAACTGTGCGTCATCGTGCGAATGCGTTTCGGGCCAGCCACACGTGTGGATGTGGTCCGTGGTGACGTTGATCAGGTCACCACCGTTCGCCATGAGGTACGGAATCGCGGCGCGACCGGTGAGGTACACACCCCGCAGGTTCACATCCATCATGAATTCGAAGTCGTCGACCGCTTTCGAATAACTGTCTTTCGAGGGATTGGTCACGCGCACGACACCGGCGTTCGCCACCACGATGTCGAGACCACCCAACTTGTCGGCCGCACCGTCGACGAAGGACTTCACGTCCTTCTTCTTCGCTACATCGGCGACCTTCGCCCAACAGTTCACGCCGAGACCGCGGATCTCATCGCGCACCGCCTTCACCGAATCGTTTACGTCGCAAATGGCCACGTCGGCGCCCGCCTGAGCGAGTGCAATCGCGTACGCCTTGCCCAAACCTGCAACTGCGCCGGTGACGAGCGCCCGACGTCCCTTCAATGGTGTCCCCATGCGCTGAACATAGCCCGACTCGGACGGGCGAATTTCCCACCTCTTATAGTGGGGACGTACCGACAGTCGAACCGGGGGGCACATGTCGTTGACCGAAAACCTGAAGAATGTCGTTGGTGACGCCTTCGAGATCACCGCAGAACACGCATCGACCGAACAGCCGGACTTTCCGTTGATGCCACTCGGCACCGCGTACGACATGGGCCGCGACGAAAACGGCGTACCGCTGATCGACCCCCGCATTTTCGGCTCGCGCGAATTCCAGCGCAATCCGTACCCCTACTACCACATCATGCAGGACCACTATCCGGTCTTCCACGACAAGTTGAACAACTGCTACTTCGTCACCCGCTACGCCGACATCAACGACGCTTACTTCGACGGACTCGGCTTCAACACGATTCCGAAGGGCAGTTCGAACCACGTTCTCGGCAACACACAGTTGGAACTGAGCGGCATCGAACACAGCCGTCGTCGCAATCTCTACGGTCGACATCTCGTCGGCAGTGCATTGACGAAGCGCTTCGGCGCCATCTGCAAGATGGCCAACGACATGATCGACGCGTGGTTCGACCCGGCATCGGGAATGTCGGAGTACGACCCGTCGACGGGCAAGTACTCCATCGAGTTGGGCAGGGCATTCGCCAACGACTTCCCGATTCGCGTCGTGTGCCAGGTGCTCGGTTTCCCCGACGACGCACAGGACCGCTTCTTCTACTGGTACAAGAACATGATGGGCGGCATCGGCGGCCGCGACTTCGAACAAAAAGGTCTGATGGCGCGCCAGGACCTCGAGGACTTTGTCGAGGAAATCGTCGAGCAGCGGCGCACGTCGCCGCAGTACCTCCTCGACGACAACGGCAACCAGGTTGCCCCCGACATCATCTCCGAGCTTTGCCAAACGGTCATCGACGGCGACTATCTGTCGACCGAAGAGATCACGTCGAACATCGCCCTCATCGTGGGCGGTGGAGGCGAAACCACACGCGGCGCAATCCTCAACATGTGGTACCTGTTGCTGCAGCACCCCGATCAGATGGCGGCCGTTCTTGCCGACGACGCGCTGTGGGACGCCGCGTTCCACGAGACGCTGCGCCACTCGTCGTCGATCGGCGGGCAGCCCCGTCACAACACCTTCGACATCGAGATGCACGGCATCAAAATTCCCGCGGGTTCGCTCATGCACATGGTCGACTGGGCCGCCAACCACGACCCGCGCGTGTTCAACGAACCCGAGCGCTTCGACATCTTCCGCAACGACCTCTACACCGAGAAGATCGTCCGCGCCGGCTACCGCAAGGAAGGCAAGTGCAATCACATGGCCTTCGGTGTCGGGCCACACCTGTGTCCCGGCGCATGGATTTCGCACCAGGAAGCATCGATCGGCTCGAACATCATGTCGAAGCGTGTGAAGAACGTGGCCATCGTCGAGGACCGCATGCCAAAGGACATCGACGGCGTGACCCTCGCCCCGATCGGCCTCGGAGCCATCAACGAACTGTGGCTCCAGTTCGAAAAGGCGTGAGATGACCTACAGCTCGGACAACGAGAACGACACCCTCGCCAGCGAACGCGGCGACGACGAGGCGGGCTACCGCAGTTACGAAGTGTTCCAGCGCGAACGTGTCGGTGCGCCACCGCCGGTGAAGCCCGGCCAGATGCGCACGCAGGATTACCTCGACGACGCCTACACGTTGCTCGCGAAGTTGCGCGCCTACGGACCCGCATGGCGCGATTGGCCGGGCAACTGTTTCTGGGTCACGCACTACAATGACGTCACCTCCGTCCTTGCCGACACCGCGAACTTCGCGGTTCGTTCGAAGCGCTGGCACTACCACCTCACCGACTTCGGTCGTGATCTGCGCAACCAAGTGCCGGTGCTCACCGCACAAGCCAAGGGCATCGATGCAAACGCCCAAGGTGCAGCCGAGGAACTGCTCGCCGCCGTGGCAAAGAACGGGTCGGCAGACCTTGTCGCGGACTTCGCCGCGCCTCTTCCGCTGATAATCCTTGGCCGCATCATCGGAATTCCCGATGCCGACATCGCGCTGTTCGCCGATCGCTACCTGCGCATGCAGCGCGGCTGGCGCTGGCACCCGACGAACCAAGAGGCGGGGCTGCGCGCGATGCGCGAGCTCGTCGACTACTTCACTCCACTCCTCGACAAGCGCCGCAGCGACCCACAGGACGACTGGTTGTCAGCCATCGCGACGCTCGAACTCGACGGACCGCAGACCACCGCACACGACGTTGTCGCAACACTTCTCGAGGGTGACCACGAAACTCTGCACGGTGCTCTCGCCAACATGTGGATGCTGCTTCTCACGCATCCCGAACAACTCGAGTCCGTGCGCGGTGAGCGCCGACTGGTGAAGTACGCGTACCTCGAGACGGTTCGCCATTCGACGCCCGTCATCAGCGCCGACCGCTTCGCCCGCCGTGAAGTCGAGCGCTTCGGGTTGTTGATTCCGGAAGGGGCGCTCGTCATCTGCTCGGCAGGAGCCGCAAACCGCGACGAGCGCATCTTCAAGGACGCCGATCAGTTCATCGTCGGACGCAAAGACCTCGTGCAACGCGAACCCCGCGGCCAGTACCGCGCCGACGGACTGCCCTCGGGCATCACGCCCGCGCTCGGCACACCGTCGAAGTATCCGGCACTGCCGATCGGCCGCCCGCGTTCGCTCTACGCGATCACACGCGACACCGCAACGACGGCATCACAAGCGGTTCTCGAAATGTTGCCGAACGTGCGACTCGCCGCGGGAGCCAACCCGGTGATGAAGTGCAAGGCCTGGGGCGAAATGCACGCCTGTTGGCAACTTCCCGTCACGTTCTGAGAACTCAGGCGCCGCCGGACACCACGATGTTCTGACCCGTGATCCACGAACCCGCAGGCGATGCCAGCCACACGGCGGCCGCGCCGCAGTCGGTGGGCGTGCCGAGGCGACGGATCGGAATGCGCACCGCGGTGGCCTCGAGCTGTGCGTCGGTGACGTTGCCGATCGTCTTGGTCGCTTCGGTGGGAACCGTGCCGGGCGAAATGCAGTTCGAGCGGATGCCCTTCGGGCCGAGTTCCGTCGCAAGAGTGAGAGCGAGCGAGTTCATACCCGACTTTGCGGCGCCGTAGGCGGCAAAGTTGACCGCGGGCTTGATCGACGCAATCGACGAAATGCCGATGAGCGTGGAACCCGGCTTCATCACCGTGGCGCATGCACGAGCGGCGACGAAGTGCGGCCGCAGGTTCAGTGCAATCTGGTTGTCCCAGTGCCACTCGGGGAAGTCTTCGAAGGCGAAGTTGCCCGGGTAGTCGGACGTGCCGGCATTGCTGACCCAGGTGTCGATGGAACCGAGTTCGTTCATTGCACGGTCGACGATGGTGGGAATCGTGTCGGCGTGGGTGATGTCGGCAACGACCTTCATCGACTTCTGGCCGCGCTGGGCAATGCGCTCGGCCACTTCGTCGAGTTCGTGTTCGCGCCGCGCCGTGAGAACCACGGTTGCGCCCGCATCGGCGAATGCAAGGGCGATACCGCGACCGATTCCACGACCCGCGCCGGTGACGACGGCAACCATGCCATCCATGCGAAACAGATCCATGACGTTTGCGTCGGCTGGGTCGACCGGTGTGTGCGTACGCGAAACCTTCGATGACATGACAAACTCCCCCTCGTGACTGACACGGCGCGCTCGGGGCTTCCCGACAACGAGATCCTCGGCTACCGCTTCCCTGGTGGACGGTACACGATTGCCCACTGGGAGAACTTCCTCCTGACCGACTGCACGACGTCGGCGCAACTGCCCGACGGCCTCGTGCACCCGGTTGCGCTGTTCCATGTGCCGATTCTCGGGTCGGGCATCAACATCGCGAAGTTGTTCGAGGTGTGCGGCGCCGAGGGCCCCGGCTCGGTCGGCCTCGATGGATACGACTGGGAGTACTTCTCGCGCCTGCGCATCGACACCGAGTACGACGTGCAGGGATCGATCGTTCACTGGGAGCACATGCTCGATGACAAGGGCAACGCGTACGACGCGATGAAGTTCGCGATCGAGTTGCGCGACGTCGCCAAAGACAACGCACTCGTTGCGCGCGTCACAAACTCGTGGCGATTCCGTCGCCAACACGGCACTGCCGCCTACAAACGACCCGCGGAGAAAACCGCCGACTCTGCATCGACGACTTCGCAGAGCATCGCGGAATTCGCCGTCGACGGCGTCGACGCACAACGCATGAAGACGATGGCCGCGATCCTTCGCGATCCGTACCGCGTGCACTGGGACCGCGCAGCAACGACCGAAATGGGCCTCGGTGGTCGCGTGATCAACCAAGGTCCGTTGAACCTCAGTTACATCGTGAACGCACTGCACGCATTCGGCGGCGCGGGTTGCGTGCGTCGACTCACCGTCGCTTTCCATCGCCCGGTGTTCGACGGCGACCGCGTCGTCGCCGGCGGTGAAGTCGTCGGCGCAGAGACGTTCGCCGATTCCTCAGTACGGAAAGTCAACGTGTGGCTGCGCCGCGACGACCCCACACCGGGCGAGATCGTGGTGTCAGGAACCGCACTCATCGACTGACGAATCGCCCGAATTCTGGGCGTACCGTTCGGTAACCAGAGCTGGGCATTTTTGGTTCGCAGCAGTTCACAACTGCGAACTCCCTGCACCCTGCAATCAAGCCTTGATTTTCAAGGGTTTCGGGTTGCGATCCCATTTACTTCCCGATGTGACCGTGGCTATAGTTGCCACGCCGGCATGCCGGTTGTCACATCAACAATCGGGCACACGTGCCCGTGTTCACAGGGGGAACATTTGAAGAACCAGAAAAGGAAATTCCTGGTTCCTGTCGCAATGGCCGTCGCAGCGGCGGTATCGATGGGAGCAGGTGCGGTTTCCGCAAAGAGCAACAACGCGGGAGTCAAGTCCGCGGGTGCAAAGTGCGCCATCAAGGTGAACGATGCACTCGATGCGAAGGAAGGCAAGAACGCAGGCTGGCTCGCACAGCGCTGGGCGTGTGGTGACAAGTCGCCGCTCGTGGCGTCTGGTGACCCGATTGTCATCGGTTTCCAGAACGCCGAGGGTCCAGTCATCAACTTCCCTGAGTACCGCATAGCAGCCGAGGCGGCCGTCGACTACATCAACAACCAGCTCGGTGGTATCGGAGCAGACAATGCAACGGGCAAGCCCGGCCGTCCGCTGAAGTTGGAGATCTGTAAGTACAACGCTCTCGTACCGGCCGAATTGCCCGGTTGCGCGAACTCGCTCGCCGCGAAGAAGCCGGCGCTCGTGATCGCAACCCTTGCATTCGGTGAGTCGCACTTCGCCATCTACCAGGGTGCGAAGATTCCGCTCGTCGTCGGTACGCCGATCATGCCGAAGGACTTCACCTCGCCCGGTACCGTCGCCATCGGCGGCGGCGGCGGATGCCTTGGTGTTCACCTCGGTCTCATCACGTACGCAACGTAGTACATGCTGGCGAAAGACCTGAAGAAGCCCGAAGGTGGACGCGTCGGCGTTCCGTGGGCCAAGTCGGCTCCCGGCATTTTCTGCTACAACGACCTCGAAGCCAAGCCGCTCGACGTTCTTGCCGGAAAGACCCTTTCGGGCGCGAAGATCAAGTCGACCGCCAAGCTCAAGGGCACCATGCCGAAGTTGAGCTACCTCGGCGTTCCGGTTGTCACCGGCAAGGCCGACGTGTCGGCGGAAGTGGCGCAGATCCTCGGATTCAACCCCGACATCATGGTCTACTCGAACCAGGGCTCGGAGTGCTGGACCTGGATGAACGAAATGATCAAGCAGG
>JBJTYJ010000104.1:0-12441 GCA_046082705.1 Actinomycetota bacterium
TTCACGATGGGGGCGTGATCGTTTTCATCAGTGGAGCAGTCGTCGACTTCACGACCGCCGGTATGGCTGCCTACACCGCGGCAAAGGCCGGTCTTTCAGCAGCGTGTCCCGTGCTGCGGCGCGAACTTCGCAGCCGCAAGATCAACGTCATCGATGCACGCCCACCACACACCGAAACCGGTCTTGCAACGCGCGCAATCTTCGGTGAGGCGCCAAAGATGAAGCAGGGGCTCGACCCCGAGGTTGTTGCGAAGCGAATCGTCGTCGCCATCGAAGGCGACGAAAACGAACTAGCGCCCGTCGTGTTCGGCGAGTAGCACGTCGAGGTAATCGGCACTCGTCAGTTCCAGTTCGGAACACGAGTTCAAAACCTCGATCACCTTCGGGTCGGGGTGATTGCCTGCGATGCGCTCCCACGCGCCGGCGCCCTGGCGCTCGGCATTGGCCTGAATGCGCAACTGGTCCCACACGTCAAGCGGCGCGAAGACGTCGTAGTAGGTCTTCAAGGCGCCGGGAAGCGGTGCTTCGAGTTCCGCACGTCGCGATTCATCCATCGGGAAAGCCGCCTCGATGCGATTCGCGATCTCGTCTTCTGCAACTGCGCACCGCATCAAACCCTCGGCGTGTTCGGGCAACATCTCGGCCCATCCGCGATAACGGCTTGCCGCACCACGCTCGAGGAGGGCAAGGAAACGCGGCGAAAGCTCGGGCGGAACCTGCGAGATATACGGACTCAGCAATTCACCAAATCGGGGAATGACGACGTTCGACATGGCGGCGAGAGTACTCGCCCTCTCCGGCGGCTGATTGGACGATAAGTCCACGGAACATGACAAATTGAAAAATTTCCCGCCAATCGCGCTGGAACCCCTTTTCGGGGTGGCACCCGTGTCGTACTGTTCGTTATATGAGGAAAACCATTGTCCGAATGTTGACGCTGGTTGCGCTCGTGGGGGGAACAGCGGTCGTTGGCTCGACCGGTATCGCTTCCGCGAAGGGCAACACACCCGTGAAGAAGATGGCGACGGCGCCCGCGCTGTACAAGATCAGCTCGTACAAGACGACCGCGCCACCGCCCGGATGCGTCGGTCAAGGTTGCCCGCAGCAAGAGCAAAGCTTGCCTGCACGCGACAAGACCGATGCGACCTTCGCCGACTTGGTTGGCGCAAAGAAGATCGACACTTACTCGACATCGAACCTCGGAACCACGATCAAGGGGGGTTGCGCGATCAAGGCTGATGACACGCTTGCCTGTTGGGGCTTCAACGGATACGGCCAGCTTGGAAACGGCACTTCGACAGATTCGGACGTCCCGGTTGCTGCGGTCTCTCTTGGCAAGGTCATCGACGTCTCGACAAACGGTTTCACGACGTGTGCAGTCACCACCGACAACGTGCTGAAGTGCGTCGGTAAGGGTGACTGGCAAGGCTTCACGAAGATTCAAATCAACGGAAACTCAACAATCAAGACCTACACGTGGAACACGACGTCGCAATCGTACGACGAGTCGGGATCGGTAGAGTCGAACGTCCAAGAATGTCAAGTTTCGAGCGGAACAAAGATCGTTTCGACGACTCAGTGGTGCAATAGCTCGAACAATAACTTTACGAAGGACTGGGTGACGATCCCGAATCTCACCGGCGTCACAAAGGCACGTCTCCAAGGTTCTAATGGTTGGCAGAACTCAGGGTTGTGCATCATGAAGACCGACGGGACCGTGGCCTGCAACAAGGTTGAACCCGGAAAGGAAGGAACCGCCGCGGACACCAACGGCGAAGAGTTCGATTGCAATAACGACGGTGAGTTCGAAACTCCCCGAGGCAACGATTCGCTCAGCCGCGATTGTTTCTGGGAATGGCGGCCAATGCAGCCCGCCACCAAGATTCGCGAAAGTGGTTCAATCACGACATACAAGAAGCGCTGGGGCATCCGGCGCGAGACCCCTTTTGCCGCACCGACGTGGGAGTGGAAAGACTCTGGACTCACGAAAGTCGTTGACTTCGTGGTCGCAGATCAGTCATTCGGTGGATCCGACGGCACGATGTGCGCCATCTCTGGTGACGACAAGTCGGTGACTTGCAAGACTTTCACCGCAGCGAACTTTGACTGGAACCTGCAAAAGACAACCGGTGGAACTTGGGGCGCAGCGAGTGTGATCAAGGGCGCGTACAACGCTGAGGCGATCTACATGACCTCGTTCAACGGTCTTGGTTTGTGCGTCTATGCCCAGGGAACTCTGTCATGCGGTACCGCAACCTGGTCGAACAACTCGATGCAGTTCCCAACCGAGGTGAGCTCGGTGGCGGTCATGGAGAAGCCGATTTCGATCTTCGCTCAGCAGTCGATCAACAAGGTCTTCTTCATGACGAAGTCGGGAATCTTGTCGGCTGATCAATGGGCGCTGGGCTGCAACGGTTGTATGAAGCCGGCTTCCGGCGCCACCTTGACTGGCGTCACCGCATTCCTGCCCGCCGAGAACGCGACGTTCTACTCGCTTGATTCGGTGACGGGTTCGACTGACAACCCCGACTACGTGCCGATCAATCTGTCGACCGGCGAACGTCTCGTGAAGAGCCAGAAGGTCGTCACGGTCACCGCCTCGGACGGAACTCCATTGTCGGGCTCGAGCGTTCGTTGGACCCTTCTCGACAAGCCGGAGTATCTAGGAAGCAGCACGACGACAACCGACACAACGGATGCGGACGGCAAAGTGACACTCGCACAGTTGGCCACCGGTCCGGTCGGCTTCACACTGAAGGGCGGCACACTCAAGGACGGCTCGTACCTCCAGGCGGGCCTCATCGTGGTCAACGTGCCGTCAAGCGGATCGATCAGTGTCGTTGTTCCGGTAGGCAAGCCGGTTGTTGATCGTTCGGTATCCGTGGTTCTCACCGACGGCACCGCCGTTCCGAACGCGGTCATCACGCTGCGCAACAACTACCTGACGTACAACTACGCGAACAACGGCAATGGCAACTCGTCGTGGTCGGCAACAGCGCCCGATACGAAGGGCTTCATGGGCTCTGCGCAGTGTGCGTACTGCTTCGTGCCGCCGCCGACGTACATCACCGGTGCCGACGGAAAGGTCACGTGGAAATCGTTCCAGCCTGACTCACGGTCAAGCCAGTACGACGCCGAAGTGGTCTATGACGATGGAGCGCTGAACCAGAAGGTCAAGATTCTGTTCAAGGGGACGAGTCCGGAAGCCAAGACTGAGGGCGTTGCCACAACTGTGACGATGCCGTTCATGGCAGTCGTCAAGGCGGCAGACACGTTGGCCGCCGAAGTTACGCCGAAGGCTGACGGTTCGGTTGAGATGCCGGTCTCGATGAAGAACGAGGACAACGAACCAATTTCCGGCAAGGAGGCCGCAGCCGAAGAAGTCTGTGGTGAAATGAAGGTCGGTGGCCTTTGGAAGGGTACGTCGTCGGTGCAAGAGGGATATTGCAATGGCCAGGGGCCAGGCTCGACGACAAACACCGGATCAAACGTCCAGAAGTCGGCCGTGAGCTCGTTCGCTTGTGCAAGTTCTGGCTCGGTGAAGAGCGACTCCAAGGGAGCCGCGACGGTGAAGATTTGCCCGACCAAGTCCGGCTACTACCGAGTGAAGACGAGCGGTTTCTTGCCATCGAAGACTGTGTGCGTGAAGGTGAACAACCAGCCGTGCACGGTGACGTTGCAGAACTCGATTGCGGGTTCGACTTCGTCGTCAACAAGCGGTGGCACCGACGGTGGCACCAGCGGTGGCACCGACGGTGGCACCTCGTTGACCGGTGGCAAGACCGCTGCTGGTTCAAAGGGTGCAGCCGCACCGAACACGATGAAGGCGAAGGGCAAACTGTCGACGGCCCAGTTCTTTAAATCTTTCGCGTCGAAACCCGGTGGTGGTGTGGTCAAGGTGACTGCCTCGGGTGCTTGCAAGGTTGCGGGCAATAGCGTTGTCGCTGGTGCCGCAAAGGGTGTCTGTCGCGTCACGGTCACCCAAGCAGCCAAGGGCAAGGTCAAAGGCACAAAGCAGGTCTTCACCGTCAAGGTGATCTGACCACTCGGAAGTTCGACAAGGGCCGCGGCACTTCGGTGTCGCGGCCCTTTTGATTCTCTCGGAGAACTCAGATCGTGAGTGACGAGATAACGCGCGGGTGCAGGTGCGGCCACGAGCCGGCGAAGCCGGGGTGAAGGTCGTAGGTGTTGACGTCGTTGACGTGCACCCAGTGGAGGGCCTCTGATTCGCCATTGGTGATGCCGGCGTTTGCATCGCCGTCACAGTGGGCGATGACGGTGTGGTAACCCCACGGGCCGTGGTCGTCGGTGAAGATGTCGACGACGCTGAGGTGCTGTTCTTCGATGCCGACTTCTTCCCACGCTTCACGCTTGGCGGCGGTGATGGGATCTTCATGGGAGTCGAGCGCACCACCGGGCAGTGCCCATGTGCCGCCACCGTGCGTCCATGCTGCGCGGAGCTGGAGGAGAACGTGGGGCTCGGGAAGATCACGACGCACCAACAAAAGTCCGGCCGCGCCGTAGAGACCC
The DNA here is from genome assembly GCA_046082705.1 of Actinomycetota bacterium. Lineage (GTDB taxonomy): Bacteria > Actinomycetota > Acidimicrobiia > Acidimicrobiales > Ilumatobacteraceae > F1-20-MAGs119. The sequence goes on from JBJTYJ010000104.1 coordinate 4,531, forward strand.
CAGTGGTAGCGGCCGCAGTCGCAGTCGACCCAACCGTCACCATCGCGCAAGCCCATGTGAACAGTTTGTCATCGTGGAAGTGCATTGACCCACTGGAGTAGCGTCTCCACATGGCGCGCCCTCCCGTTTCCCTACGTGCTCTCGCCGCAGCACGCGGTGACGAGCCCGCCGATCTACTGATTCGTGGTGGCCGTGTGCTGGCCCCCGCGACGAAGGAATGGGTCGATACCAGCCTGGCGATTTGCGATGGGGTAGTGGTTGGTTGGGGAGACCGCGATGCCGTTGAAAACATCGACGTTGGCGGTGCGGCCCTGGTTGCCGGTTTCGTCGATGCGCACATGCACCTTGAATCGTCGAAACTGTGGGTGAGCGAATACGTGAAGGCGGTGCTGCCGAACGGCACCACTGCAGTAGCGGCCGACCCGCATGAGATCGCCAACGTGGCGGGCCTTGAGGGAATCCGCGCCGTTGTCGATGCGGCCGAGCAGATGCCCTTCACATTCGGTGTGGCGGCTTCGTCGTGCGTTCCCGCGTCGCCCTTCGAAAGCGCGGGTGCTGCGTTCACGCCGGCGGATGTTCGCAAGATCATCGACGAGATGGGCGCCATCGGAGTGGCCGAGGTGATGAACTTTCCGGCCGTCATCAATGGTGACCCGATGTTCCGCGAGATCATCAAAACGGCCGGGTGGCGTCGGGTCGACGGACATGCGCCGGGCCTGAAAGGTCGCGCACTCGATGCGTACCTGGCAGCGGGTGTTGAGAGTTGTCACGAATCGTTCGCGCCGGACGAAGCGCACGAAAAGCGCCAGAAGGGGATGTGGGTCTTTCTGCGCCAAGGCTCGGTGTGTCAAGACCTCGTTGAGCTGCTGCCCACGGTGCTGCACCACGGGCCGCTGTGCTCGGCATTTTGCAGCGACGACCGCGAGCCGGATCTGTTGCGCGACGAGGGCCACATCAACCACTGCATCCGCTTGGCCGTTGGTGCGGGGCTGAATGAAATCGATGCGCTGCTTGTTGGGTCGTACTTCCCGGCGCAGTACCACAACTTCTTTCACCTCGGTCAGCTCGGTCCCGGATACCAGGCCGATGTCGTTGTGTTCGACTCACTCGTTGGTTTCCGGCCATCGATGGTCCTGCAGCGCGGCCGGGTTGTCGCGCGCGACGGCAAGATCTTGCCGGGAGTCGTGCCACAGGTCGATCCGCCGAAGAGCCTGTACAACCGCGTGCGGTTGCATCACGTGCCGTCGGCTGCCGAGATGACGATCGAGCCGCCTGCAAACGGCAAGGCCCGTGTGATCGGTGTGAAGTCGGGAACGGTTCGCACGACGTCGCTGATTCTCGACGTCAACGATGCCGCGAGCGACATTGCCCGCATTGGCGTGGTCGAACGGCACAAGGCAACGGGGCGAATTGGTTTGGGGTACGTGTCGGGTTATGGAATTCAACGCGGTGCCATTGCGTCGACCGTTGCCCACGATGCGCACAACATCATGGTGGTGGGTGCACGCGATGCGTCGGGCCCGGCCGACATGGCAGCGGCAGTGGCGCGGGTCGCCGAAATGGGCGGGGGACAGGTCGTCGTGGTCGACGGCAAGGTCATCGCCGAGGTGGCGCTGCCGATTGCAGGTCTGATCAGCGAAAAGTCGCTGGCCGAGGTGGCGGCCGAAATCGACCACGTGGTCGAAGTCGCGCGAACGCTGGGTATCACCCTCGACGCTCCTTTCATGTCGCTGTCGTTCCTTGGCCTGTCGGTCATTCCCGACCTGCGGATCACAGACCACGGCTTGGTCGACGTGAACGTGTTCGGGGTCGTGCCGGTCGCGGTGTAACTACGCCCGACGCCAGTACTTACGCGGAGAAATCCGCCGTCGTTCACCTTCCGTACACCTTCCATTGACCTGACCGACACCGGGGTTTGAAAGGCTCTCGGACGTATGGGAGCCGTCGTCGACAGCGGGCGCGAGCGAGCAGTACCGCTCGACGTTCCCGCCAAGCGTGAAATCGTTGCGCGATCGAGTCGAGGCGATCGGATTTTCCGCGGAATCGTGTCGGCGGGCGCACTGTCGTCGCTGGTACTGCTCGGGCTCATCGCAGTTTTCTTGATCGTGCGCAGTGGTGAGATTTTCGGTCGCTTCGGACTCGACTTCATCTTCTCGTCCGACTGGACCGCGGGCGCCGAGGCCGATGGTTCGGATTCGACGTTTGGCGTGTGGGCGATGCTGATCGGCACGATCATCGTGTCGCTGATTGCCGTTATCGTCGCCTTGCCGCTGGCCGTCGGGGCCGCACTGTTCATCGAGTTCTATCTGCCTGAACGCCTGCGTTCGGCAGTGCGCATACTGGTCGATATTTCCGCCGCCGTGCCGTCGGTTGTCTACGGCCTCTGGGCAGTGTCGATCTTCTCCGGTGCCGCCTCGTCGTGGGGAGAGCTGCTGCACAAGTTCGCCGGCTGGTTTCCGCTGTTCGGAGTCGAGAACGAGCAGTATGACCGCAGCCCGTTCGTGGCGGGTTTGGTGCTTGCCATCATGATCACGCCGATCATCACGTCCGTGTCGCGCGAGGTCTTCTCTCGCACGCCTCCCGACTTGGTCAATGCCTCGTATGCCCTCGGTGGCAGTCGCTGGGGTGCAATTCGCAACGTCGTGCTGCCGTACGGCTCGAGCGGGGTGGTCGGTGGCACCATGCTGGGCCTCGGTCGGGCACTCGGTGAGACGGTTGCCGTGTACCTGGTGCTGAACCTCGTATTCAAGCCGAATTTCCGAATTCTCGAATCTCAAGGCGGCAACGTTGCATCCTTGATTGCCACCAAGTTCGGCGAGGCAAGTCAATACGAAATCAAAGCATTGCTTGCGGCGGGCTTTGTCCTCTTCGTGTTGACGATGGTCGTCAACATGGCCGCCACCTACATCGTCCAGAAGAAATCACCACTGGAATCATGAGCGACATCGCACTTACCCCGACGCCTGCACCGATTCGGCCGTGGAAGGTCACACCGCGCATGGTGGCACCGCAGCTGGGCCTTGCATTCGGAGGAGCGGTTGCGGCGATGGCGGTGGTCTTGGCCACCGGCCTTGCAGGATTCGATGGCTGGCTCGCGGTGTTCGTACCGATTTCGATCATCGGCACGCTGTTGCTCTCGCGCAGCAAGGGCGCAGTTGCGTCGGTCGACGCCATCGTGGGCAACGGAATCGTCACGGTCGCCGGCATTTCGTTCTACCCAATCGTTTCTCTTCTCTGGACCGTCATCTCGCAGGGTCTCGATGCGTTGCTCAACTGGAATTTTGTTTCCTCGGACATGCGCATTTCGGGTCCTGATGACGAATTGAACATGGGCGGTGCGTTGCACGCTCTCGTCGGAACCTTGATGATGGTGTCGATTGCCGCAGTCATCACTTTGCCGCTCGGTGTGCTGACAGCCGTGTACGTCACGGAAGTTCGGGGCAAATTGCGCACAGTGGTGCGCTTCATCATCCAGTCGATGAGCGGTGTGCCCTCGATCGTTGCGGGGCTGTTCATTTACTCGACCGTCGTCATGGGTATGAACAAATTCAGTGGGCTCGCGGGCGGTCTTGCGCTTGCGATCCTGATGTTGCCGACGGTCGCACGAACCGCCGAGGAAGTGTTGAAGTTGGTGCCTGACGATCTGCGTTCGGCGAGCTACGCATTGGGGGCGCCGCAGTGGCGTACCACGTTGTTCGTCGTGCTGCCGACGGTTCGCAGCGGAATCGTGACATCGGGAATCCTCGGTGTTGCGCGTATTGCAGGGGAGACGGCGCCCTTGTTGTTGACCGCCAGCTACTTCACTGCAACGACGTTCTCGCCGACCGAGGGCCCGGTGGCATCGTTGCCGATGTTCACGTTCGGTCTCTTGCAGAGTGGTACCGAGTACTCGTTTGCACGCGCGTGGGCCTGCTCATTGCTGCTTCTCTTGGCGGTGTTTGTATTGTTCACGATTGCGCGCGCATTGAGCGGGAGAGACAAGCGATGACGGATGTGAAAGGGCACGAGGTCACGAAAATGGTCGAAACTCAAGAGGCGGTTGCCGTCTCGTCGCGACAAAAGGCCGGACTCGAGGCTCGAGGAATTCACGCGTGGTTCGACAAGCATCATGCGCTCGAAGACGTCAACTTGTTCTTCCCGGAAAACACCGTCACCGGTCTCATCGGTCCGTCGGGGTGTGGCAAGTCGACTTTCCTGCGCATTCTCAACCGCATGCACGAATTCATTCCGAAGGCCGCAATGGCCGGTGAAGTCCTGCTTCACGACGGCGACATCTACGATCCGTCCGTCAACCCCGCCGAAATCCGCCTGAAGATCGGCATGGTCTTCCAGAAGCCCAATCCGTTTCCGGCCATGACCATTGCCGAGAACGTCGTCGCCGGCGTGAAGTTGGCGAAGCTCAAGGTTGCAAGCCGCGATGAAGTCATTGAAGAGTGCCTGACGCGTGCGGGTTTGTGGAAGGAAGTCAAAGATCGCCTCGGCGCAAAGGGCGGGTCGCTTTCGGGTGGCCAGCAGCAGCGTTTGTGCATCGCTCGTGCGCTGGCCGTGAACCCTGAAGTTCTGTTGATGGACGAGCCGTGTTCCGCGCTCGACCCGGGCAGCACGCTGCGCATCGAGGAAACCATTGGCGAGTTGTCGAAGACGATGACCATCATCATCGTCACGCACAACATGCAGCAGGCGGCACGCGTGTCCGACTACTGCGCTTTCTTCCTGGCCGACGGTGGTCCTGGTCACCTCGTTGAATCGGGACTGACGTCGCAGATGTTCACCACGCCGGCCGACAAGCGCACCGAGGACTACGTCCAGGGTCGCTTCGGCTGATTTCGTTCAGCGATTGTTCACATTGGTGAACCGTTTCGTTCACCCCCTCAACCCTTTCGGTTGAACTCGGTCTTCTACCGTTTCCTTCGTCAGAGAACTGACGATTCACACCACTACGGAGGACCAACAAAATGGCATTTCGCCGCCGTGCAGTAGGAAAAATGGCAGTAGCCGGAACGATCGCGGGTCTCGTTGCGAGCCTCGGATTTTCGGGCGTCGCGAAGGCAGAGTCGGTGTCGGGCTCGGGTGCAACTTTCCCGAAGACCTTCCTCGATGCCTGCATCCCTCTCTTCAACCAGAAGTCCGGCCACACGCTCTCGTACAACGCGAAGGGTTCGGGCGGTGGCAAGACCGACTTCAAGAACGGTCTCACCGATTTCGCCGGTACCGACTCGCTCGTCGCCACAAAGGACAACCCGTCGTTCGGCTGGACATACGTGCCGTACGTGCTGGGTGGCATCGGTGTGGTCTTCCGCCTCGATGAATTGAAGGGCGCAGACTTGTCGCTCAGCTCGGCCACCGTTGGTGGAATCTTCTCGGGCAAGATCACCAAGTGGAACGACCCGGTGATTGCCGCCGACGTGAAGGCCAACCCGGTCTTCGCGAACTCGGTGAAGAAGAGCTACTACAAGGGTGCTGTCGTCACGATGAAGGCAGATTCGACCACCGCAGCGACTGTCTCGGTCAACATGACCTCGGCCGCCGCAAAGGCGACCAAGGGCAAGAAGATTGAGGTCGTGCAGGAGCTGAAGGGCAAGAAGACGGTCCTCAAGTCGGTTGCGACGAAGGTCGGCGCGGTGTCGATCGCGGTTAAGACGGTTGCAAATGCCGAGTACGTCGTGAATGCAAACGGCAAGAAGCTGGCTGCGTTCAAGGCCGCGAAAGTGACCTTGCCCGACAAGAACATCACGGTGGTGTACCGCAGTGATGGTTCGGGTACGACGAACAACTTCGTCAACTACCTGAAGAACACCGACACGGCCAACACTTGGACCGTTGCCGATGCATTCACCGGCGCATTCCCGGGCGGCGCGAGCGCAGTTCCGGGCAGTTTCCAGGGTCAAAGCGGTTCGACGGCACTCTCGAACTACGTCGCCGACAACAACGGCACCGTCGGTTACACCGAAGTGTCGTTCGTGATCGAGCGCGAGGCAAAGGGTATGAAGGCGGCATACATCAAGAACGCTGCCGGCAAGTACGTGTACCCGTCGTCGGCAAACGTGTCGGCCTTCCTCAGTGACTACACGCCGGGAGCCAAGGGAACGATTTCGTTCAAGTACGACAACAAGGATGCGAATGCGTACCCGATCGCGGCCGTGACATATCTGCTGGGCAAGACAGCACCTAGTGCCAAGAACGCGATCGTCTCTGACTTCGCAACGTTCCTGCTCGATGAGTGTGGTCCGCAGTTGGCGGAGTCGCTGTACTACGCACCGGTTGCCGGAGCGTTGCTGAAGGCCGCCGAGTCACTGGCGAAGACGATCAACGCCGGCTGATCAAGGTTTCACGACGACAAAGTCGTCGTGGTTGAAGTACCCGACACGGTCGAGGTGGATCCGTCCACCTCGACCGTTGTCGTTGTGGCGTTGGGGTCGATCGTGGTGGCCGAGGGATCTATCGAAGTAGTAGTCGCGACTGTCGTGGTTGTTCGCTTGGGCTTCGTCGTCGTTGTCTCGGGCACGGTGGTGGTGGTCGAGGTGGTGGTGACGATCACCCAACTGACGTTCGGCCACGGAATGGTCTCGGGTGTCTGTTGCAACTTCTCTTCGGGTCGTTGGCTGAGCCACAGGGTGAGTGAAGCACCGAACACGATCGCCGAGCCGATGGTGGCCCGGCCGATGCGCCTGACCCGCGTCTCGCGCATCATGGGGCGCCCTCCATCGCGATGCGGCGGCGAATTTCGCGGGCAACCTTCCACTGCTGGGCGGCGAGAGTGCGACCCGAGAATCGCAGGTCGTAGGTTTCGGCGCCGATGTCGTCGACACCAAGGACACTCGGTGCCTCGAGAATGAGCGGTGCCCATTCGGGGTCGCGGGCGATCTCGGCGCCGATGCGGTTCAACTGATCGATCGTCGCGTCGAGGTCGGCATCGCGCGACACGGGCACGGTGATGAGGACACGCGACCAGTCGCGCGAGAGGTTCATTGTTTGACGCAACTGCCCGTTGGCGATGGTGAAGAGGTCGCCGTCGAACGTGCGCACCTTGGTGACACGCAGCGTCACCTCTTCGACGCGGCCCTCGACCCAACCGACGGGAACGAGTGGGCCGACGTTGACCACGTCGCCCACGCCGAATTGGCGCTCGGAGATGATGAAGATGCCGGCAAGAACGTCGCCGACGATTTGTTGTGCGCCAAAGCCAAGACCTGCGCCGACGACCGACACCATGGGCACCACGGCACTGGCGGGAAGGTTGAGGAGCAGTAACACCCACACGAAGGCGACGGTGGCGATGGTGAAGTTGAGGCCCCAACGGGCCGCTCCGACGAGTGCCCCCTGATAGGCGCCGATGGGGTTGTGGCCGAGGGGGTCGATCTTGGCGCGCAGGCGTTCGATCCGGCGGGCCTGATACCGGGCAATGAGACCGATGATGCGGGTGAGGAAGAACGCCCCCGACGTGATGGTGACGATGAGGAGACCCTCGTCTTTGATCCAGTTCCACGCGCCCGTGGTGCGTTCGGCGGCAACGATCAAAAGCATCTGTGGGTCAGCATAACGACATGGCAAGATGAGCCCGTGCGCATCGTTCTCGGTACCTGCCACCACGACTGTCCTGACTCGTGCGGCTGGGAGGTCACGGTCGACGAAGGCGTTGCAACGAAAATGCGCGGCCACGCGGGACATCCCTTTTCGCAGGGTGAACTGTGCCCAAAGGTGAACCACTTTCTCGAGCGCGTCTACAGCCCCGACCGTGTGACGACTCCGCTTGTTCGCGACGGCGCAAAGGGCTCGGGTCGCTTCCGGCGCGCGTCGTGGAACGAAGCGCTCGCGTTGATCGTCGATGCGGTGCGTGAGCGCATCGCGATACACGGCGGCGAGACGGTTCTTCCCTGGTCGTCGGCGGGGAACCAAGGCTTGTTGCAGATG
>JBJTYJ010000105.1:0-3353 GCA_046082705.1 Actinomycetota bacterium
CGTCGTGCCGGGGTCTACGTTTCGCCGTGCTCGTCGGGCTCTTTCGTGCGGCCACGACACCACCGTAGCCGCTTACGCCAACGTTTTGCGCCTACGAGCCCGAATCGGGCCAATGCCAGCAGCGTGTTTCCACGCGCAGAGCGATGTTGTGGAGCTGGGGGGAATCGAACCCCCGTCCATCAGGCGGAGACTGCTCGCGCTACGACCATTCCCGACTTCGAAGCTGACGCAACTTCACCGGCGGGTCGGTTGTCCGTCATCGCTGGCGGACCACGACACGTCTTTCCGTGCGGTCAGCGGTCTTTCTCGCCGTCAGCGGTCTTTCCTGCTGCCATTCCCCGCTTCTGTTGCCGGGCTGCGGTGAATCGGCCCCGTGCGCCATTTCTGGTCACGATGTCTCTGCGTCACCTGACGAATCAGGCAGCGAGAGCGAACTGCTGGTTGGCAATTCTTTGGGTTGCCCCGTTTAGCGAGTCTGAGCAACTCGGGTCGCACGGACGGCCACCGGAACTGCTGTCGAAACCTGTCAGCCCCAGATCTGTCGTGTTGCGGTCAGGATAACGGCCAGCTGACCCCGATCTGTGCGCGGCCCGACCACAAAGATTCTCGAGAATTCTTCGCAGCACGGGAAACTCTGCATCACCCCTTGTTTATGGTGGGCTCACTTCCCGATCGGGCTGGTGTCGCGTGGTTCGCGGTGTCGGCTCCCCATGTTGTTTTCGTGTTGTTTTCGTGTTGTCCGGGGAGGTGTTGGTGTTGGCTGTTCGTCCGCGTTTGGCGGATTTGCGGGTCCGTTTGGATGATGTTTCGTCGTGAACGAGCCCGCCTCGACGCCGAAGAGGCGTCGATCGTGCGAGACATGGACGCGATCATGCGTGACCCTGATCATCCTGATTTCGTGGTCGCTGACGCCGAACTGGTTCGTTCCGCCGGGTTGTCTCATCGTGACGCGAAACGGGTGATCGCCCGGGCTGCGACGTTGGATGTGATTCCCGGGTTCGACTCGGCGTTGGCGTCCGGTGCGGTCACGGCTGGGCACGTCGATGCGCTGGCGGCGGGTTTGGCGAAGTTGTCGCCAGCCGACCAGGTCCGCCTCGTCGACCGTGGCCACAGCTTGTTGGCCAACGCAGAGCGGCTTTCGGTCGACGAGTTCGTCAAAACCGTGCGTGTCGAAGTGGCTCGGGCTCAGTCCGATGGCGGGTTGAGCCGTTTCGAACGGCAACGCCGATCGACTTACCTGAAGATGTGGAACGACGCTGACGGCATGATTCATCTGCGTGGTGCGTTCGACCCCGAACGTGGCACCGCGTTGGCGGCTCGTCTCGACGCCCGCGTCGAAGCCCTGTTCCATTCCGGTGACACGGTCGCACTGGTCGAGGTGATGCCCGGGGTCGAACCCAACGACCATCGTCGCGCCCTCGCCCCATCGTCGTCAGCGCGGCACGGCGTGCTCTCGTCGCTCGACAGCATCGCGCCACCCAGGGTGGTGACGTCAACGTCGATTCTCGGCGCTCTGCAATTGTCTCACGCCGAGCCACCCGTCCCGCCTGACGACACGCGGTTGACGGACAGCGCCAGTTCGGAACGGAGACGATTGCAGACGGCCCACCGCTCGTCCGCGGCTCGACACCTCGGGCCCGATGCTGTCCGGGCCGAACGCGGCGCGGTCCGACAACCAACGCGATGGAGGCCGCCAGCCACCCCACTTGTGCGTTCCCCAACTGCACCGTGAAGTTCGCCCACTGCGAACCACATCACCTCACACCCTGGGAACACGGCGGCCCCACCAACCTCAACAACCTCGTCCGACTCTGCACACAACACCACCACGCCGTCCACGAAGGCGGACACCACATCACACTCGACCCCTTGACTCGGGATGTCTCGATCGATCCCTAGAATGAGGGCAATTCGTGGGGGAGGGCCATCATGAGCGTGCGTGTGGTGAATGATTTGTCGCCAAGTCGGCGTCGTCGGTGGCTGGCGGTGGCGGCGATCGCTGTCGCTACGGCACTTGGGGTCTCTTCGCTACCCGGTGCGTCAGTCGAGGCAACGCCGAAGACCGGTGTTCAGTACGGCAAGGACTGGCAGACCGGCAAACTTCCTCGCGGCGTCACCAAGGCGAAGATCGACGCGGTTGTGTCTCCGGCGATGGGCTCGAAGACCAACCCGAATCGGGTCGCCAGCGTGATCGTCATTGTCGGCGACAAGATCGTCTACGAGCGATATCACCCGCGCGAGAACAAGACGTCGATCATGGGCCTGTTCTCGGTGTCAAAGAGCTTTACGTCGAGCATCATCGGGTCGCTCGTCGATGACGGTCTCCTGAGTCTCGACGTCACGCCACCGGTCGCTGCCTGGTCCGACCCGGCCGATCCTCGACGTGTGGTCACGCTTCGCCACTTGCTCAACATGTCGTCCGGGCTCAAGTGGGACGAACTGTGTCGCAACTGCGCGAACGACCTCAATCGTCTGATCGCGTCACCCGATCCTGCTTCCTACGTCGCTTCCCAACCCCTCGAAAAGCAACCGAACACCGAATGGGAGTACAGCTCGGGAACGTCTGCTCTTCTCGGGAGTCTCATTTACACGGCGGCGGGCTCGGTCGCCGCGGGAGACACGTATATCAAGGCGCGCCTCCTCGACCCGATCGGCATCACGTCGTACACACCGTCCCGCGATGCTTCCGGCCGGTACTTGGGTTACATCGGTGCCGACATGACATCGCGCGACATGGCGCGCTTCGGCTTGCTGTATCTCAATCGGGGTGTGTGGGGCGACAAGAGGGTCGTGTCCGAGGCATGGGTCGACTTCGTCAAGACGCCATCGCCCGCGAATCCTGAGTACGGCGGGCACTTCTGGATCTACAAGGACGGTGGATTCATGGCGCGCGGTCTGGGCGGCCAGCTCATCGTGATTTCGCCGAACAAGAAGATGGTCATCGTGGTCACCACCAAGTTCGACAGCCTCCCATCCTCGGAGGCGATGATGACGAAGGCCGAGGCAGTACGCGACGCGATCTACGCACTCTTCCCGAATCAGTGAGGGCCAACGCATGAGCACAAGAATCAGAACATCCCGATGTGTGCGTCGGATCGTCATTGTCGTCGCGTTGACCGTGTCGGCGGCACTGTCTGGAGTTCCCGCACACCCGTCGGCCGTCGTGCGTGCCGCACCAAAGACCGGTGTTCAGTACGGGAAGGCCTGGCAAACCGGGTCGCTGCCGAAGGCTGTCAGTAAGAAAGCCGTCGACACGGTCGTCAACGCCGCCCTCGGTTCGAAATCGAACCGTGAGCGAGTACGCAGCGTGCTCATCGTCAAGAGTGACGCGAGCGGCGACAAGATCGTCTACG
>JBJTYJ010000106.1:0-7666 GCA_046082705.1 Actinomycetota bacterium
TGAACGGCAATCCGTTGGTAGGTCCGTGGCCCGACGGAATGGAAACCGCGGTGTTCGGTTTGGGTTGTTTCTGGGGTGCCGAGCGCAAGTTCTGGCAGACCGAAGGTGTGTGGTCGACGTCGGTTGGCTACGCCGGTGGATACACGCCGAACCCCGCGTATGAAGAGGTGTGTTCGGGGTTGACGGGCCACACCGAGGTGGTGCTGGTGGTGTTCGACCCTGCAGTCATCTCGTACGCGAAGTTGCTGGCGGTGTTCTGGGAGTCGCACGACCCCACGCAAGGAATGCGTCAGGGCAACGACGTCGGCACGCAGTACCGCAGTGCGATCTACACGATGAACGATGCACAGCGTGCGGCTGCGACAGCCAGTCGTGATGCATTCCAGGTGATGTTGACAAAGGCCGGTTACGGCGAAATCACCACCGAAATCGCGCCAGCAGGTGGCTACTTCTACGCCGAGCCTTACCACCAGCAGTATCTGGGCAAGAACCCGAACGGTTACTGCGGGTTGGGTGGCACGGGCGTGTCGTGTCCCGTGGGAGTCGCCGGGGTCTGACGAATCAGGCGGCTGCGACGGCGAGTTGTTCGGTCGTGGGTTTGCGGAACAGCGCGATCATCACGATGCCGGCCAGGAAGATCGTGATCGACACGTAGGTCCATCCTTGTTGCACGCCGTGGGCGACGTCCCTGCTTTTCGCGGCAGCGGTGAGTAGCGAACCGACAATGGCGAGACCAAGTGCCGCGCCGACCTGACGCGCGGTGTTCGAGAGGGCAGATCCCATCGCGAAGCGCGTATGGGGCAGGTACGCGGTGGCGGCACTCGAGAACGTGGAGATGCTGAGACCGATGCCGAATCCGCTGATCACGTTGTACGGGAAGAAGTGCGTCCAGAACGAAGGTTCCTTCACCATGAAGATGTTCATGAACGTCATTGATGTGGCGAAGATGAAACAGCCGAGACCGATCACCTTGCCGTGTCCGAATCGTTGTGCCGCGCGACCGGCGGGGGCCGCAACAAGAGCTGCCATGAACGGACCGGGCACCGTCGCCCAGCCCGACTTCAAGACGCCGTAACCCCACACGGCCTGTAGCCACTGGGTGTTGACGAAGATCATCGCAAAGAAGCCGGCGGAGAAAATGAGACCGGCGACCGTCGACGCGGTGACGAAGGGAAGCTTGAGGAGACGTAAGTCGAGAACGGGTGCACTGCTGCGTCGACACGTGGCAACGAAGGCAGCACTCGCGACTGCGGCACCGATGAGAATGCCGATGGTCGTGGGTGTGGCCCAACCCCATTCGTCACTTTGCACGATGGCGAGGGCGAGAAGGCCGACACTGAGAACGGCGAGCACCGCGCCGGGAATGTCGACGTGCTTGCGCGCGGTTTCGTCGAGGCTTTCACGCAGGAATCGTGCACCGATGGCGACCGCGATGAGGCACACAGGCACGTTCACGAAAAAGACCCAGCGCCAGTCGGCGATGTCGATGAGGGCACCACCGATGACCGGTCCGAGCGCAGCGGATAGACCACCGACGGCCCCCCAAATACCGATTGCCGCACTGCGTCGCTCGACGGGAAATTCCGGAAGAACGAGTGCGAGTGAAGCGGGAGAAAGAATGGCTCCGCCGATGGCCTGAATGACGCGTGAGGCGATGAGCATTTCGGGGTTTTGCGCGATGCCGCACAACGCCGAACCGATGGCGAAGATGACGAGACCACGAAGGAATGCCTTCTTGCGGCCGTACGCATCGGCGAGGCGACCGGCCGTGAGGAGCGTGGCGGCGTAGGCGATGTTGTAGCCCGAGAACAGCCATGTCAGTTCGCGCCGTGTATCGGTGCCGAATTCGCGGAGCAACGAGCCAAAAGCAACGTTAAGAATCGTCACATCAAGAGAGACAAGCGCAATGCCCGTCGAAGTGAGCGCGAGAGTTTTCGCGCCGCGGGACATTGCCATGTTGTTACCCCCAACCGTGTTCGCGAATGTCCTTCCCGTCGGCGTCTTTCGACTTTCCCTGCCAGCGGAGTGCACCCGGTGTCTTCGAAAGGCGCGCCACCAGCCCCTGCATGGGCGTGCCCTCCACTTGTTCGATCATCCTACGTGCGGCGAAGTGCGGGTCGTGTGCGATGTCGGCCATGTCGTACACCGGCCCGACCGCGGCATCGGCTTCCTCGAAGATGCGGATCACTTCGGCCTGTGTGCGCTGTGCACACCATGCCGTGATCAGTGAATTGATTTCGTCGCGGTGTTCGACGCGCAGGTTGAACGTTGCAAAGCGTGGGTCGTCGGCGACGCCGAGAAGCGCGAGCACGCGCGCGGCCACCGAATCGGTGGATGTGGAGATGCCGACCCACTTGCCGTCGCTGCACTGAAACGTGCCACGGGGAACGGTGTACGGAATGCCCGAGCCGAGACGTTGTTGTTGTTCACCTGTGAGCGCATAAAGCGCGGGTAGCGGCCCCATCATTTGGAAGATGCTGTCGAGCAGCGACACGTCGACTACTTGACCCTCGCCCGAGTGCAATGCGACCATCGTCGAGAACGCCGCAACGATGCCGGTGATCTCATCGGTGAGTGCGATCGGCGGCAACAGCGGCCCCCTGTCGGGTTCACCGCTGATGGCCGACAGACCGCTCATCGCCTCGGCGATGGAAGCGAAACCGGCCTTTTGTGAATACGGGCCGTCTTGCCCGAAGCCGGTGACCCGCGTGACGACGAGTTGCGGATTGCGGGCATGCAACACGTCGGGACCGAGACCGAGACGCTCGAGAGTTCCGGGGCGAAAGTTCTCGACGAGCACGTGCGCATCGTCGAGCAACGACAACAACACGTCACGGTCGACATCGACCTTCAGGTTGAGTGCGATGGTGCGCTTATTGCGGTTGACCATCTTCCACCACAAACCCGTACCGTCGCGCGGGTCGCGCCAGGCCATGTTGCGCATCGAGTCGCCCGTGTCGGGATGCTCGACCTTGATGACGTCAGCGCCGTAGTCGGCGAGATAGCGGGCGCAATTCGGGCCGGCGAGCACCGTCGAAATGTCGACGACGCGGATGTCGGCGAGCGGAAGCCGTGACATCACGACCGTTCGTTAGAACCAGGGCCGGTCGCGACGGGCCGTCGACGGGCGCGCCCACCAGCGACCACTGAACTTCCACGCACTGCGACGGTCGCGCAACGGCGAGGCAATCATTCCAGCCGTCGGCATCGCAGCAGAGAGCGCAGCGACGATGGCGGCTGTTTCTTCGTCTGAGGGAGCGGGAGAAATGGAGAGGTTCTGGTTCATGCGCGGATCACCACCGAAGACACCATTTTGTCGTGCCAGGTCTGCTTTTCCGAATCCCAGAGCATCCAGAGGTAGCCCAGGAAGAAAATCCAGCCCGAAACGAACGACCCGAACAGCCGTCCGACCGCCCGGCCGGTGCCGATGGGCTGTGCAGTGCGGCGGCACACGACGCGCACCCGCATGCGCCGCGAGACGGGGCCGGCTCCGGACTTGGCGATCCAGCGGATCGGAACGATGACGGCGAAGAGCACGCCAACGACGAGTGCGGCGATGCCAAGACCAATGGGTGTCCATTCGATCTGGTCGGACGTGCAGGTGATCGAGTCGTTGGTGGTGTCGCAGTTCTGCACGCCGAGCGCGACGAGAAAGATGCCGCCAACGAGAATCGGTGACGCGTAAATGAGCGCGATGACGTTGTCGCCGAGACGCGCGAAGAGCCGCACCCAAAAACCCGCGTACTGCCACGCGACGCGTGTCGACGGGTCGGGGGGTGGCAGTGAGTTCATCGACGCCGGTTACAGCGGCATGTTGCCGTGCTTGCGGCGCGGCAGTTCTTCTCGCTTCGTCTGTAGCATCTGCAGGCCATTGATGAGCTTGATGCGTGTCTCTGCCGGGTCGATGACGTCGTCGACGTAACCGCGCTCGGCTGCGCTGTACGGGTTGGCGTACTTCTCGGTGTAGTCGGCGACGAGTTCTGCACGGCGTGCGACGGGGTCGGCGGCCTGCTGCAGTTCGCGGCGGTACACGATTTCGACCGCACCCTGCGGGCCCATGACTGCGAGTTCGGCCGTCGGCCACGCGTAGGCGAGGTCGGCACCGATGGACTTCGAGTTCATGACGACGTACGCGCCACCGTATGCCTTGCGCGTGATGATCTGGATGCGCGGCACGGTGGACTCGCAGTAGGCGTAGAGCAACTTCGCACCGTGACGGATGATGCCGTCGTGCTCCTGGTTGACGCCGGGGAGGAAGCCGGGCACGTCGACGAATGTGATGAGGGGGATGTTGAACGCATCACAGGTACGCACGAAGCGCGCGGCCTTTTCCGAGCTTTCGATGTCGAGAACGCCCGCGAATTCCATCGGCTGGTTGCCGACGACACCGACGACCTGGCCGTTCAGACGCGAGAAACCGCAGGTGATGCTTTTCGCCCAGTACGGGAAGTACTCGAAGTACTCGCCGTCGTCGACGACCTCGCGGATGACCTTCTTCATGTCGTACGGCTGGTTCGGCGACGGGGGCAGGATGTCGCGCAGCATCGGGCACTCGCGGTTCGGGTCGTCGCCCGAGTCGACCGTCGGCGGGTCTTCGAGATTGTTCTGCGGAAGGAACGAGAGCAGGTAGCGCACGTCGTCGAGACATGCCTTTTCGTCCTGTGACACGAACGTTGCAACACCCGACTTCGATGCGTGGCTCATTGCGCCACCCAACTGTTCGAGCGTCACGTCTTCGCCGGTCACCGTTTTCACCACGTCGGGGCCGGTGATGAACATGTTGCTGCTTTCGCGCACCATGAAGATGAAGTCGGTCATTGCGGGTGAGTACACCGCACCACCGGCGCACGGGCCGAGGATGACCGAGATCTGCGGGACGACGCCCGACGACAACACGTTGCGGTAGAAGATGCCGCCGTAGCTGGCGAGCGACACGACGCCTTCCTGGATGCGCGCACCGGCGCCGTCGTTCAGTCCGACGACCGGGGCACCGACCTTCAGTGCGAGGTCCATCAACTTGTGGATCTTTTCGGCGAAGACCTCGCCGAGTGCACCGCCGAAGACGGTGAAGTCCTGCGAGAACACGAACACCTTGCGACCCTCGACGGTTCCCCAGCCGGTGATGACACCGTCGGTGTAGGGGCGCTCTTCGAGGCCGGCAGCGTGGGCACGGTGGCGGGCGAGGAGGTCGAGTTCTTGGAACGAACCCGGGTCGAGGAAGTAGTCGATGCGTTCGCGGGCGAGCATCTTGCCCTTTTCGTGCTGACGCTCGACCGAGCGGGGCGATCCGGCGTTGTAGGCCTCGTGCTTGCGCTGGCGGAGGTCCTCGATTTTCGCGTGCATGGGGTTGTCGCTCACCCGCGAGACGCTACTAGCCAGTCGTTGAAGGGGGCGAAGTCGTCTCGGTCGGGGGCGTTGTCGTGTCGGCAGCGGGTGTGAGAGTCGTTACGGGGGCGATCGGCGGGGCCGTTGTCGGGCTGGTGAGACCGGGCGGCAGCGACGAGGTGGTGGTGGCCGCGGGGTCGCCGAGCGTGAAAGCACTCGACAGTGGCTCGAGGTCGCCGGTCGTCGTGGTGCCCGAAATCTCGACACTCCATTCGCCCGGCGCTGCGAGCGTGAAGTTGCCCGTGTCGCCGAGCAGTGCGGCACCGCGTCGCGTGAGCGGCACGTTGATGAGGTATCCGTCGTAGCCCGGTGCTTTCGGTGTCATACGCACGGTGAATTCCTGAATGCGGCGCGGCTCGAAAAGTTCGATGAGAACCTGGTTCTGGCCCGTTGTCGCGGGGCTGACCGAGAAGCGCACGCGGAAGCGATCGCTCTTCAACTCTTCGCTGAAGGCGTAACGCGGGCCGTTGTCGCGCGGTGCCTCGTAGTAATGGATCGGTGTCGTCGCCATCATCCACGACGTGAGTGCGAGAACCACGACGCCCGCCGTTGCTTCGGTGCCGACCGCGCGTCGCAGATGTGATGCCATGCGTTCGTCGAGGGCGGGGACACGTTGCATGCGCGTGAGGACGAACTGGCGCGTCACCCATGTTGCGTACGCCATGAACCCGACGACGAGAATCTTCAACGTGACGAGACGGCCGTGCTGGCTGGTGACGAGACTGAAACCGTCGAAGCGGTAAGTGGCGATGACACCGGTGACGATTGCAAGGGGCATCGCGCGTGTCGCGATGCGTCCGAATCCGCGGACGGCTTGCACGAGGTCGATCTCGCCCGGTCCGATGAGCACGACGCGCGAGAGAAGAACGAGACCGCCGAACCACGCCGATACTGCGACCATGTGCAGGATGCCCGATGCGTAGCCGAGTGGTGGCAGGCGGCCCCCGGTGCGGTCGAAACCGTAGGTGATGGCGAGTGCGGCGATGATGCCGACGCTCATCAACTGTGTGCCCGGGTCGAGAACGTGCTGCGGATTCCACACGGCCCAGATGGTGAAGAGGGAGATGAGGACACGCAAGAGCAACGCCTTGCCCGGCCACGTGTCCCAGAGATCGCGCCAGGTGTTCGGACTGATCGACGCGGTGACGCCTTTACCCGTGTACTGCGCAGTTGTGTAGATGGCAACGAGAATCAGTGCGACGATGTTCAACACGACCACGATGCGCAGGAAGCGCCGGCACACCGCGTACTCGACGCCCTCGGGCCATGCAAAGAGAATGAGGATGACCCCGCCGACGAGCGTCGCGGAGAAGATGTAGGCGAGAAGACGAAAGAGGCCAAGCGGGCCGCCGACGCGCGGCGACTTGTCGACGATGGGGTTCCCGTCGCCGGGGGTCACCGGTGCCGGAAGTGTGGTGCCCGTCGGCAACGACGTCGACGTGGTTGGCGCGGCGATCGACGAGGTGAAACTGAAAGCGCCGCTGCTGCCGTCGGGAAGTGCCCAACTGACGACGCAGGCACCCGCAGCGGGAACCTGCGTCAGTGGCGCACTCACGGTTTTCAGGTCGGTGCCGAGTTGCGCCGCGCCGAGGCTGACGATGTTGCCGTCGCAGACGAGAGAGAGGCCCATCTGGTTGACGTCGTTCGGGTTGGCGAGCGGGTTCGTGAAGACGAGCTGCAATTGAGTGGGGGCGACGGTGACGTTCTCGCTCGGCGCGGGGTTCGATGACGACAAGGTGTTGTCTCCCGCCGCGTTCGCCGTGCCGGCCGAGAGAAGTGCACCCCACAACCCGAGGAGTATTCCAACGACGACGGAGGCGAAAACCGACGCATGGAGAGGGCGACGAACGGGGAACATGGCGCTCTGCACGGTAGCGAATCCATCGTGTGCGACGGGTCACGCCGCACCCGATCGGTAGGCTCGGTCCGTGGCCGTGCAATCGCTCTACCGTCGTTACCGGCCGCGTCGATTCAGCGAACTGCGCGGCCAGGACCACATCGTTCGCGCGCTGCGCAATTCGGTGATCAACGAGCGCGAAGGCCAGGCGTATCTGTTTTCGGGGCCACGCGGCACGGGCAAGACATCGACCGCCCGCATTCTCGCAAAGGTGCTGAACTGCGAATCGCCCGTCGACGGAGAACCATGTTGTGCGTGTGCGTCGTGCCTCGCCGTCGAGGCCGGCACCAGCTACGACGTCATCGAGCTCGACGCGGCCAGTAACAACGGTGTTGAGGCTGTGCGCGACCTCATCGACAGGGCGGGTCTGGGCAGTCCCGGGCG
>JBJTYJ010000107.1:0-4292 GCA_046082705.1 Actinomycetota bacterium
GATCGACTTGTTCCCCGACTCCGATGCCTGAAAGACCGGTACGAGCGCCCGGCACATTTCGTACACGGTGTCGACATTGATCTGGAAAGTGTCGCTCCACAGGTCCGCTGAAGTTTCGTGCGCGGCATAAGCGTTTGCTTCACCCGGCGTGCCCGCGTTGTTGACCAAGGCAGCCAGGTTTCCGGCGCGTCGCACCTCTTCCGTGATCTGCGCGATCACCGAGGTTTGCCGAAGGTCACCGACGATGAACGTCGCCCCACCACCATTGCCATTGATTTCGGCAGCGACGGATTCGGGACCCCGCCAATCGGCATCACGTTCCTTGCTCGTCATCGCATCGGGCGCATTGCTGCGACCGTGTGCCACGACGAAGAAACCATCCGCGGCAAGGCGCAAAGCACAGGCTCGGCCGATGCCACGCATGCGACCCGCACCTGTCACGACGGCAACTTGACGTCCGTGGTTCACGTGTTCCCTCTCGTTCGGTGTCGGACCCTCGCTCCGGGCTCGGGTCGTGACCGGTGTGGGTCGGCATCGCCGACCCACACCGTCACCACCACCCGGGGATCAGGGAAGCTGGTAGAACTTGCGCGGCGTGGCCTCGGACGCGCCCGCTGCGGGCACGTTGTCGGCGGTCACGAGCACAGAGGTCGCAAGGATCTGCTTGCCGGCGGTGCCGGGAGCAGCGTTGCCTGCGATCATGTCCGCTGCGATCTGGCAAGCTGCCTCGCCGCCGAACTCGTGACCATCGGCCACGGTTGCGACGAACGGACCACCTGCGCGGATCGCGTCGTACTCTTCGGGGTCACCGTTCATCGACACGACGACGGCCGAGCTACCCGCAGCGGTCACCGCTGCAGCTGCACCGACGCCGAGTGAACCGAATCCGCCAACGACAGCCTTCGCATCGGGGTTCGCCTGGAGGGCGGCCTCGACCGACTTCTGTGCCGACTCGGCGGAGAAGCCAAGCGCCTCACCGACGACGACGAGTTCCATACCCGCAGCGTCGAGCGCTTCCTTCAGGCCCTTTTCACGGCTCTGGAGAGCAGGGTTGTTCGCGTTCACGAGGATGACCTGTCCCGAACCGACCTTCTCGACGAGGTAACGGCCAATGATACGGCCGTCCTCTTCTTGGTTCGCGTCGAGTGCAACGACACCCTCAGGGTTGCCGGCGCCCCACGTCACGACCGGGGTCTTCGCCTCGGTGAATGCCGCGATGAGCGACTCTTGGCCGGTCATGTCGATACCGATGTTGAACACGGCATCGACCTTCGCGCTTGCCCAACCCTCGAGGAGTGCGGGCAGCTTGGTCGGGTCGCCACCGACGTCCTGGTAATCAACCGTTCCACCGTTCTTTTCGATGCAGGCCTGGAGCGGCTTCGACCAGCGCTCGGCGCCGGGCACCGGTGCGAGGTTGGCGATGCCGACCTTCTTGCCCGACCACGTGGTGACGTCACCCGCGATGGTGACTTCTGCGCCACCCTCCGGGATGTCGCCCTTCGACGGATCAGATGCGGCCGGTGCTGCAGTGTCGGCGGGTGCCGTCGTCTCAGCAGTTGCCGTGGTGTCGGCTGGTGCCGTTGTCTCTTCGGTTGCGGTTGTGTCGGCCGTGGAGTCCCCACCGTCATCGCCACATGCTGAGAGCAGCGTCATGGCGACGAGCGGAAGCACCACGAGTGCTTTCTTGGTCTTTCTCATTTTTCCTCCTTGGGTCATCCGAATCCGACTCCCCCTGTTGTTGTGGTGTGTGGCGCCGAACCACCGACGAGGTGACACCCCGGCGCCGCGGTGTCACCTACGTGCGCCTGGCCGCCCTGCGGGCAAGGCCCGCAAATGTGAGGGCGGCGATCAGGATCACGCCGTTGGCGATTGTCTGGGCATAACCGGGCACGCCCAGAATGATGAGACCCGAAAAGGTCACTGTCATCAAAAGAACTCCGATGGCCGTGCCAAGCACGTGGAACTCACCTTCACGAAGCGTGACGGCTCCAAGGAAGCAGGCCGTGTACGCCTGAAGGAGATACGAACCTTGATTGCCGACAAGTGTGACGGCCGATCCCGTTCGTCCCGCGGCCAGCACGACACCGGCAATCGCCGCGATGACCGCGCACATCATGAATGCAGCGAGCCGGTAACGCTTCACATTGATACCGGCCAAACGTGACGCTTCGGGGTTGCCCCCCACCGCATCCATGCGACGGCCCGCTTCGGTTTGGCGAAGGAAAAACGAAATGCCGAGCAGGATGACCGCGGCGGTGACGGCGATGATCGGAAGGCTGAGACCCCCGAGATCGAGGTTGAGTGTTCTGCTGCCGATCGTCAGATCCCATCCCCAACTTTCGGGAGCCTTCCAACCAAAAAGGGTTCCTTGCGCGGTGTCCGTGACGTTCTTTGGAAGCGCAACCGAGCGGCCGTCCGTGAGCCGGATCAGATAGCCCTCGATGATTCCGGCCAAACCGAGAGTTCCGATGAATGCACTCACCCCGAAATACGACACGACGATGCCGTTGATGAGCCCCGCCAACAGCCCGAAACAGGCGGCTGCGATCAGCGCAAAAAGGAATTTGTCCTGCCAATCGGCAGGTACGACGGCACCACCCCCGATGTCGGTGAAGGGAATGGTCGGCCACGTGACCACGTACTGTCCGCTCAGGAACAGCGCGAAGATGCCGCCACCAAGCGTGAGTGCTGCAGCAATGGAGAGGTCGAACTCACCGAGAATCAGCGCGATCGTCAACCCGCTGGCAAGAATCGCCAGTACCGCCGACTGGCGCAGCAACAAGGCGATGTTGTTCCCCGACAAGAAGCGCTGCTCACCGAGACGCAACTCGCAAAGGACCGTGAACGCGACAACGAGCACGAGGAGAAAGACGATCGTGCCGTACCGTGCCGCAAAGACCATCCCTCTTGAGCCCGACACCGAACCTGCGTCGTTGCCCCCGGTCTCCCGTCGACCGGGAATGATCCCCCCGACGGCAGCGCGGATTTTCGCAACTGCTGAAGCCATGACTCCCCCTCCGAGCCCTTCCAGTATCCCCGAAAATTTGGGGGTAGTCAACCTATCGTTGGGTTAACTATGGTGGAGGCGTTCGCCGAAAGGGGGGTTCGCGGATGGCCGATGGGTCAGCATTCATCGTCGAGATTTCAGGACTGTCGAAGCGGTTTCCCGGAGTGCAGGCCCTCGACGATGCCTGGATCAAAATTCGCCCCGGCGAGATCCACGGACTCGTCGGCGAAAATGGCGCGGGAAAGTCGACCCCCATCAAGATTCTGGCGGGAGCGCAAGGGCGTGACGCGGGCACGATCGTCGTCGAAGGTGAGGCCGTCGAACTGGAGAGCGAGCGCGACGCGAGTCGTCTCGAGTTGCACTTCATCCACCAAGATGCGGCGCTCGTCGAGAGGCTCAGCGTTGCGGAAAACCTCTTTCTCGGAAAACCCCTCCCGCGCCGCGGTCTGCGCGTCGATTGGGATGCGCTCATCGGTGAATCCCGGCGCGTTCTCGCAGATTTCGTCGATGTCGACCCGTCCGCACCCGTCGGGTCGCTCACCGTGGCTGAACGGTGGATGGTGTCGATTGCTCGAGCCTGCGCAGGTCAGCCTCGTCTCGTCGTCATGGACGAGCCAACTGTTGCGCTCGCCGACAGTGAGGTGGTGAAAGTCTTCGCTGCAGCGCGTCGACTGAAGGAACGCGGCGTCGCGGTTTTGTTCGTCTCGCACCGACTTGGCGAGGTTCTCGAGATCACCGACCGCGTGACGGTGATGAAAGACGGTTTAACCGTCGGTGAAATCGAGCGGCACGACCTCACGCGTGATCGCCTGATCGAGGCAATAACCGGCAAGTCGGTCGACAACGTTCGTGTGACCACGCGCAACGCGCGCACCGATGTTGCCCCCGTTCTTTCGGTGAAGGGTCTCGAGGGCGGCCCGCTGAAAGATGTGTCCTTCGAGGTACGACCCGGCGAAATCCTCGGCCTCGGTGGACTCGTCGGCTCGGGACGCACGTCGATTCTTCTCAACGTGTTTGGCCAGTTGAAGCCAACGGCCGGCACCATCGTTCTCGCCGGCCGCGAGGTCTCGTTCCGCTCACCTGCGGACGCAATCAGAAATGGTCTTGCCCTCATTCCCGAGGATCGTCGCTCGACGGGCATCTACCCGATGCGCACGATTCGCGAGAACACCGTGCTCGCACACCTTCGTCAGTTCCGTCGCCACGTTCGTCTACCGCTTCCCAATCGCGGCCAGGAAGTCGATGAGACCAACCGCCAGATCGAGCGTCTGCGCGTCGTCACAAC
>JBJTYJ010000108.1:0-5847 GCA_046082705.1 Actinomycetota bacterium
CCGCGGCCCGCGTGGTGGTGGACGCATCGCTTCGGATGCGGTTGCCAAGGTTCTCGGCCTGACCGCCGACGAATTGCGCACCGAGCTGAGGTCGGGCAAGTCGCTTGCCAACGTTGCCAAGGCGAAGGGCATCGACGTTGCCGCAGTGAAGGCAGCGATCACGGCCGACGTGAAGGCGCACCTCGACGAGGAAGTTGCCTCGGGTGAGCACACGCAAGCCGAAGCCGACGCGAAGTTGGCCGAGCTGACCGCACGTCTCGACGACGTCGTGAACGGCGGCCGTCCGGCGGGTGCGCCCGGCGAGATGGGTGGCGAGGGCATGGGCCCGCGCGGCGGTCACGGCCCCCGCGGCGATCATGGCCCACGTGGTGGTCACGGTCCGCGCGGCGGTCACGGCGAGATGGGCGGCATGAACGGCCAGTCCGGCCCGACGCCGCAGGGCGACGTTCAGGTTCAGCCTTCGAGCGCCAACGCCTGATCCAACGAAGCGAACCGGGTGACGGTTCGCAGACGCAAACCGACATACCGTTCCCCTCACATGTCCCGGCCCATCATCACCAGCCCGGTCGTTGCGACCCAGCCGCTTCTTCCCCCCGCGGCGAGCAGGGTTCTCGACACCGACGTGGGCGCCGTCATCGGTGCACTCACGCTGGTGGTGGTGGGCCTGTGGGCTCGTCACGGCGGAGTCTCCTCACTCGGAGGTTCCGCTACCGACGTTTTCACCTCCCTTGCGTCTTTGACGGGCCTCTTCGCGTCGGAAGCCGGCATCTTGGGATTGCTGCTCATCACGCGCACACCGAAGCTCGAGCGCCGCTACGGCCTCGATCGTTTGTTCAACTGGCACCGGTTGCTTGGTGAAGCGATGGCGATTCTGATCGTTGTCCACATCGTGACCAGCATCGAGGCTTGGGCCGATCCGACGGGCGTGGTAACTGCGATCAAGGATCTGACAGGGCGCGAACCCTACATGGCGTTGACGACGGTGGGCACCGCGCTTCTTCTCATCGTCACGGTCACGTCGCTGAAGTTCTTCCGTGAACGCATCACCTACGAGACGTGGTGGTTCATCCACCTCTTGTCGTACGTCGGCCTGGCGTTCTCGTTCTCGCATCAGATCGTTCTCGGCACCGATTTCATGAACGACACGCTTGCGCGTTGGTTCTGGGTTGCTCTCCACGTTTTCGTTGCACTGTGGATCGCGTGGGGGCGGTGGGGGACGCTCGTGAAGTCGCTTGCCCGACCCCTGCGCGTCGAGTCGGTGCGACCCGAGGCGAATGGCGTGGTCAGCCTCACCCTTGCAGGTGCGAATCTTCGGCGCCATCAGGCGGCTTCGGGGCAGTTCTATTACCTCCGCGAGTTGTCGCCCGGTCGTTGGTGGTCGAACAATCCGTTCTCGTTGTCGGCCGAACCCACGACGGCGGGATTGCGCTTCACGATCAAGGACCGTGGGGATGCCAGCCGGGCCTTCACGCGCATCAAAGAGGGCTCGCGTGTGGCCATCGAGGGTCCGTACGGCGTGTGCACTCCCGATCTCGTGGGTGATGACAAGGTGTTGCTCGTTGCCGGAGGCGTCGGCATCGGGCCGATCGTTTCGTTTCTGGAGCAGTTGTCGCCGACGAGTGAGCCGGTGATTCTGTATCGAGCACATGCGCAGTCCGAGGTGGCGCACGCCGAGGAACTCGAACGTTTGGCAGCTGCGCACGGCGGGCGCCTGCACATTCTCGTTGGTGCACGAACGACGTTGAAGGTGCCCGATCCGTTTGCGGCCGACGTGTTGTTGAAGACCACTCCCGACCTGGCCGACCGTGTGGTCGTTGTCGCCGGGCCAGAGTCGATGATCAAGGCCGTGCAACGTGGCGCACGACGCGCAGGCGTGCCGGCCGAAAGCATTCATGCAGAAAGGGCATGGTGGTAGCCGTGTCGAACGATCAACGCCCATCGCTGATTCGTCAGATTGCACCGGCGGCGGTTCTCACCGCCGCGGGTGTCGCATTCGTGTCGCTTCTCGACAATCCCACCGGAACGAACACGGTGTCGCTCGACCTCGGCGAGGCCGCAGGGCAATCAACGACCGTGCCGCTGCCGCCGACGACACTTGCGACTCCGGAAACGACATTGGCACCGGCGCCCGAGGTAACGACCACGCTTGCTCCGACACCCGCGACGAGTGTTGTCGTGCCACAGACCGAATCTCCGGCTGTGGATGCCGCCGGTTCGTGCGATGGCGACTTGGTGACGAGTCCGACTGCGTTGTTCCGTTGGGGTGAAATTCAACTGCAAGTGCACTTCACGAGAACCAATGCGATCTGTGACGTCGAGGTATTGCAGTATCCGAACGACCGCAGCAAGTCGATCGTCATCAACGAAAACGCCCTTCCCACCTACAACGCTGAGGCGGTTGCAGCAAACAGTGCACAAATCTCCGCCGTGTCCGGCGCGACTGACTCGTGGGAGGCCTACACCGCGGCACTCCAGGCCGTTATCGACTCTCGCTCATGAGCATGCTCCTCGAACGACACAAGATGACCATGAAGGTCATGGGAACGTTTGCGAGCCTGCACGTTGACGACGATGTGGACGCGGCGGTGGTCGGGAGTGCCTGGCACGAAGCACTCGGATTGTTGACCGACATCGAACAGCGCTTCTCGACGTTCAGGCCCGACAGCGAGATTTCACGGATCAACCGTGGCGAGTTGCATCTTTTGGATGCATCGCCCGACGTTGTCGAGGTGATGGACGCATGCACCTGGCTCGAACACGAATCCGAGGGCGCTTTTCGTGCTCGCCGACCCGATGGAACCCTTGACCCTGCGGGCTTCGTGAAGGGGTGGGCCGCCGAGCGTGCCGGGCGTGTTCTGACCGAAAGTGGACTGTCGTCGTGGTACCTGAACGTGGGGGGCGACATCCAAACTTCCGGCTTGCAGGCATCGGGCGAGCCGTGGCGAATCGGTGTCGTCGACCCGGCCGATCGCAGCGTCGTCGCGGTGTCGTTCGACATTCCCGAGAACTTCGCGGTCGCGACGTCGGGAACGGGCGCGCGTGGTGCCCATTTGTGGGATGGTCGTAGCGGAGCGTTTCTTGATCGTGTCGCCTCGATCACCGTCGTTGGTCCGCACCTCATGTGGGCCGACGCGCTTGCGACGGCAGCGTTCGCTATGGGCGATGATGGCCTCGCCTGGCTCACCCGTTACCCCAACTACACCATCTTCAGGGTTCTCGGTGTGTAATTACCCGAAAAACGGGTAATTACACACCGAGAACCCTCTACGTGTCGGGGTTTTGGTCGCGGAGGAACTTCTCGAATTCGGCGGCGAGGTCATCGCCGCTCGGCATCGAAGCCTCTGAGCGCTGGTCGAACTGTTGCTCGAGCATGCGCACGTACGCGAGAGCCTGTGTGTCGTCTTCGACCGCTTCTTCGTGCAGCACTGCCCAACGCCGCACCTCGCCATCCATGTTTGCGTGACCCGTGGGTACACCAAGCACGTGTTCGAGGTGGCGCAAGAGCGCAGCCGTGGAACGGGGGTGTTGTGCGTTGGTGAGGTAGTGCGGAACTCCGACGCGAAGCGATACCGCCGGCAGGCCCGTGCGGTCGAAGCGTTCCTGCATCACGCCGATGACGCCGGTGGGACCTTGGTACTGCGGCTGCTGCAGACCGAGGCGGCGCGCAAGATCTGGATTCGTGGTGCTACCGACGACGGGTGGTAGCCGCGTGTGGGGTACCTGGTCGGCGAGTGCGCCGAGCGTGACGACGGCGGAACACTTCAGTCCTTGAGCAACTTCGACGATCGCATCGATGAAAGTCGACCAGTGGGTGTGCGGCTCGACGCCGGCGAGAAGCACGAGATCGCGGTTGCCCTCGGGGAATCGTGCGATGTAGATGTCGTTTTCGGGCCAGCGAATTTGCCGCTCGTCGTCTTCGTCGAGAAACACCTCAGGGCGTTCTTGAGTGAAGTCGAAGAACGGATCGGGATCGATGCTGCCGACGATGGTGACCACGCGGTCACGCACGCACCATTCGATCGCTTGTGTCGCGGCACCCGAGACGTCGAACCAACCGCGCAGCGCGATCAGAAAGACGGGGTCACGCAGCGGTGCAACGTCGTCCCAACTGGTGGTGAGAACGTCGCTCGACTTCACACCCCGAATTCAACCAGCGTTTTCACGCCCCCAAGCGCTCGACCACGAAATCGATGCAGCGCGTGAGTTGGCGGACATCGTCGGGGTCGATTGCGGGGAACATGCCCACCCGCAACTGGTTACGGCCCAGTTTGCGGTAGGAGTCGGTGTCGACGACGCCGTTCGCCCGCAACGCGGCGTTGATGTCGCCGGCATCGACGCCTTCGAGGTCGATCGTGCCGACCACCGCCGAACGGTGTGCCGGGTTGGCCACGAAAGGCGAGGCCCACGACTTCGAGTCGGCCCATGAATACAGGTGGTCGGACGATTCCTTCGAGCGGGCGGCGCACCACGACAGGCCACCGTTGTCGAGCATCCAGCGCACCTGTTCGTCGAGAAGAATCAGAGTACCGAGCGCCGGCGTGTTGTACGTCTGGTTGGCGACGCTGTTGTCGAGCGCGATCTTCATGTCGAGCGAAGCGGGGCACCAGCGCTTCGATGCGGCGATCTTCTTCACGCGTTCCACCGCGGCCGGCGAACATGCGGCGAGCCACAGACCACCATCGGAGGCGAAGCACTTCTGCGGTGCGAAGTAGTACACGTCGACCTCGGCAGGGTTCCACAACAGCCCGCCCGCGGCCGATGTGGCGTCGACGACAACCAGGGCGTCACCCGCAAACGAAGGGCGGGTCAACTGCATCGCAACGCCCGTCGAGGTTTCGTTGTGCGTGAATGCATACACGTCGACGTCGGCCTGTGATGGCGCGGGGTGCGTACCCGGATCGCTCGACACCACGACGGGCTCGCCCAGGTGCGGCGCGGCAGCCGCCGCCTCGGCGAACTTCGACGAGAACTCGCCGAACACCAAGTGTTCGCTGCGCGACTCGATGAGGCCGAACGTTGCGACGTCCCAGAAGACCGTCGACCCACCGTTGCCGAGGACGATTTCCCAGCCTTCGGGAAGATTGAACAGTTGCGACAGGCCTGCGCGAACGGAACCGACGAGGTTCTTCACCGGCGCCTGGCGATGTGAGGTGCCCATCAGGGCTGCACCACGACCCGACAGGGCGGCCAGTTGCTCGGGGCGAACCTTCGACGGGCCGCAGCCGAAACGGCCGTCACGGGGGAGAAGTTCCGACGGGATGCGAATTTCTTGGGGGGTTTTCGCGTTCACCGTGACATCATTTCACCCATGACCTCCCCAACGAAAGCGCGGGTCTCGGCCCGCCTCGCTGCCATCGCAGAGTCCGCAACCCTGGCCGTCGACGCCAAGGCAAAGGCACTGAAGGCGAAGGGTGAGAACGTCATCGGTTTCGGAGCGGGCGAACCCGACTTTCCGACGCCCGCCCACATCGTCGAAGCGGCGGCGAAGGCATGTCACGATGTGAAGAACCATCGCTACACGCCCGCCGCAGGCTTGCCCGAACTGCGCGAAGCCATCGCGGTGAAGACCAAGCGCGACAGCGGTTTCGACTGCAAGGCAAGCCAGGTGCTGGTGACCAACGGTGGCAAGCACGCCGTGTTCGTGGCTTTCGCCGCCCTGTGCGACCCGGGCGACGAGGTCATCTGCCCCGCGCCGTACTGGACCACCTATCCCGAGGCCATCACGTTGGCCGGTGGAGTTCCCGTCGTCATCGACACGACCGAGGAAATGGGCTTTCGCGTGACGGTGGAACAACTCGAGCGTGCAAAGACCCCACGCACGAAGGTGTTGTTGTTCGTGTCGCCCGA
>JBJTYJ010000109.1:0-57419 GCA_046082705.1 Actinomycetota bacterium
CCCGGCGAGGGTTTCAGCGGCAAACATCGTCAGCCTCCGTGCCCTTCTGCGGCCTTTTTATCGGTGTCGGAGTGCTCGGTGTCAGAGTGCTCGACGGGCGCGATTTCCTTCTTCTCGTATTCGAGCGTGCGACCGACTTCCGTCTCGACGTTGGCCACGAGTGCCTTCACGCTGGGCTCGATGCGGTCGAGCATCGGCTTCGGGAAGACACCGGTGAAAACGATCGGTGCGATGAACGCGAGCAGCAACAACCCCTCGCGTGGACGAAGCTCTGCGAAAGACTTGTTGTCCTCGTCGGGTTCACCGTGGAAGACGCGTTGGTAGGCCCACAAGAGGTACAGCGCGGCAAGGATGACGCCGGTTGCGCCGACGACGACCCACCAGCGGGCGTTGCCGAACGAACCGATGAGGATCAGGAACTCGCCGACGAAACCATTGAGGCCGGGCACACCGATCGACGACAACATGACGACCATGAACGCCGCGGCGAAGATCGGCGCCACCGACTGCAGGCCCTTCAATTGCGAGATCTCGCGAGTATGGCGACGTTCGTAGATCATGCCGACGAGAAGGAAGAGTGCGCCCGTCGAGATGCCATGGTTCACCATCTGCATGACGCCACCGGTAATGGCCTGCGACGTGAAGGCAAAGGTGCCGAGCACGATGAAACCGAGGTGGGCCACCGATGAGTAAGCGACCAGACGCTTCAGGTCCTTTTGCATGGTGGCGGCAATCGCGCCCCACAGGATGCCGATCACGGCGAGAGTCAGGAACAGGGGTCGCGCCCACACCGATGCTTCGGGGAACAAGTAGAGACCGAACCGCAGGAAGCCGTAGGTGCCGAGCTTCAACAACACGCCGGCGAGGATCACCGAACCGCCGGTGGGTGCCTGGGTGTGCGCGTCGGGCAACCAGGTGTGCAACGGAAAGAGCGGAACCTTCACGGCGAAGGCGATCGCAAATGCCATGAACAACCAGCGTCCCGTCGATGCTGCGAACTCGGCACCTTCGGCGAGTTGCACGAGATCGAATGTGACGTAGCCGAGGCTGTTCTTCGCGAGCACCGCCGTTGCGATGATTCCGACGAGCATGAACGCCGAACCGAACATCGTGTAGAGGAAGAACTTCGTCGCCGCGTACACGCGTTGGTCGTAACCCCAGCCACCGATGAGGAAATACATCGGGACGAGAACGATTTCGAAGAAGAGGAAGAAGAGGAAGAGATCGAGGCTGATGAAGCTGCCCATGACCCCCGCCTCGAGGACGAGCATCCACCCCAGGTAGCGCTTGTGGTCGTGGTGCGGGTCGATGCCCGCAATGACGAGCGGGAACAACAGTCCGGTCAGCACGACGAGGAACAGCGAAATTCCGTCGACGCCCACGTGCCAGCCGATTCCCCAATCGCGGATCCACGGGTGTTGCGACACGAATTGGAACCCGGCATCTGCCGTTTCGAACGACGACAGCAGCCAAATGCTGAGCCCGGCGGTCACGGTGCTGGCAACGAGTGCCACGAACTTCGTCGACTCGGGTCGACGGTTGCTCGTGAGAATCGTGAGGATTCCGCCGATGGCGGGTACCAGCACGAGAGCGGTGAGAATCGGGAACGACAGGGTGGAACCGTGTGCGGCTTCGGCAGCGAACATCACGCGATCCCCCTGTAGACGAACCAAACGAGCATGAGGAGGACCGCGATCGCGATCACTGCGGCATAGGCGCGGACGAAGCCGCTCTGCAGTTTGCGCGCGACGCCGCTGGTCGAACGAACGGCAACGCCCGTTCCGCGCACCGCACCGTCGATGACGTTTGCGTCGGCCCATGCGACTGCGTCGAAGGCACGTCGGCCGGGGCCACCCATGAAGTTCGAGACGAGACGGTCGTAGAACCAACCGTTGGCAAGGATCTCGGGCTCGACGGCCTTCAGTTTCTTCTTGCCGTACACCCCGATCGCGACGGCGATACCCGCGAGAGCGACGACGATCGCCACGCCCATCAGCAGGTACTTGTTGTCGTACGCCCACGAGCCCTTGATGTGTGCCTCGCCGTGTTCAACCACCGGCTCGAGCCACTTCTCCAGGAAATGCAGGTCCTTCGTGAACGGCAATTGCAGCGCACCACCAACGATCGACAAGCCGGCAAGCACGACGAGAGGCATCAGCATGATGCGCGGGCTTTCGTGGGGCTTGAAGTCACCGTGCGCACCGTGTTCTTCGCTGTGGTCGTTCCAGCGCGCCTCGCCGAAGAAGACCATGATCACCTGGCGCGTCATGTAGAACGCTGTGAGCAGGGCGGTGACGAGACCGACCACGTAGAGACCGCGGTTGTTCGCGTACACGTAGAGAAGAATTTCGTCCTTCGACCAGAAGCCGGCGAACGGCGGAACACCGGCGATCGCGAGCCAACCGATGATGAACGTGACGGCGGTGACGGGCATGAGCTTGCGCAATGCACCCATGCGGCGCATGTCCTGTTCGTGGTGCATACCGTGGATGACCGAGCCCGAACCGAGGAAGAGAAGCGCCTTGAAGAAGGCGTGCGTGATCATGTGGAAGATCGCCGCGATATAGGCACCGGAACCGACCGCGAGGAACATGTACCCGAGCTGCGAAACCGTGGAGTACGCCAGCACCTTCTTCACGTCGTTCTGCGCGACGGCGATGGTTGCCGCGAACAACGCGGTTGCCGCACCCACCACCGCGATGATCATCGGCGCCCACGTGTACGCCTCGTGGATGACCGGGTTCATGCGCGTCATGAGGAACACGCCCGCGGTCACCATGGTGGCCGCGTGGATGAGTGCCGACACGGGCGTCGGGCCTTCCATCGCATCGGGAAGCCAGATGTAAAGCGGCAACTGCGCGCTCTTGCCACAGGCCCCGATGAACAGCATCAGGGCGATGGCGGTTGCCGTGACGTGGCTGAGCGAGCCTCCGATCGCAGCATCGTTGATGCCCTTGTATGACAGCGTGCCGACCGACGCGAACGCGAGGAACATCGCGGTCATGACGCCCCAGTCACCGACACGGTTGGTGACGAATGCCTTCTTGCCGGCCGTCGCCGCGCTCTCGCGCGTGTGCCAGAACGAGATCAGGAAGTACGAGCAGGTGCCGACGCCTTCCCAGCCGAGGAAGGTGACCAGAAGGTTCTCGCCAAGAACGAGCATCAACATCGAGAAGGCGAAGAGGTTGAGGTAGATGAAGAACTTCGAGAACTTCGGGTCGCCGTGCATGTAGCCGACGGCATAAAGGTGGATCAGCGTGCCGATACCGGTGACGAACAGCGCCATCGTGATCGACAGTGGATCGGCGAGGAACGCCATCTTCACTTCGAGCGAGCCGACCGGAATCCACGAGAAGAGATCGACGACGTGGGAACGCTCTTCCGCGTTCTTCGACAACATGTCGAAGAACGTGAGCGCAGTGACGACGAACGCCCCTCCGCACATCGCGGCCGCGAGGTAACCGGCCTTCGGTTCACCGAGACGACGACCGAAAAGGCCGAGCAGCAGGAAACCGGCAAGTGGCAGGGTGGGAATCAACCAAACGACATCGAGCATCGGATCAACCCTTCAGTGCTGCGAGATCGTCGGCCGTCGCCTGCTGGCGTCGGCGCATGATGGAAACGATGATGCCGAGGCCGACCACGACTTCGGCGGCGGCGACGACGAGCACGAAAAAAACGGCCGTCTGGCCGTTGATGTCGGTGAGCTCGGTGGCAAGCGCAACGAACGTGAGATTGACCGCGTTGAGCATGAGCTCGATGCACATGAACATGATGAGTGGGTTGCGACGCACGAGTACGCCGATCATTCCGATGGCGAACAACCCGGCCGCGAGCACGAGATACCAGGTGGTGGTGGGGACGACGGCGGCGTCGATCACGACGGAGTCCTTTCGGACTTGCGGCGACGCGCAAGCACGACCGTGCCGACCACCGCAACGATGAGCAACACCGAGGTGAGTTCGAACGCCACCACATAGTCGCCGAAAATCGACCGCGCGATCTGGCGGATGTTGCCGTCGGCATCTTCGAGGGTCGCGGTCCTCACGCCTTCGCCCTTGAACCGCAGCGACTCGCGCGAGCGCACGATCGCGGTGGTGAGAACGGCGAACATTCCGACACCCAGCACGAGGGCCAACGGGCGTTGAATGCTGCCGAGGGGCTCGGTGCGCAGATCTTCGGCGCGATCGACGCCGAGCAACATGATGACGAAGAGGAACAAGACGACGATTGCGCCGGCGTACACGATGACCTGCACCGCAGCGAGGAAATTCGCCTCCCGCGCAACGAACAGAACCGCGATTCCGAAGAGCGTCAGGATCATGCTGAGTGCGGCATGCACGGGGTTCGACCTCAGCACGACACCGAGCGCGCCGACCAAGACCATGATGGCGGCGCAAACGAAAACGAACAGCTCCATCTAGCGGCCGTCCCGCTCGGCCTGCTCGGCTTCTGCGGCGCGTACTCCGTAGCCGAGCTCACCGCTCCACGACACCACGCCCTCGAAGTCGGCGTCGCCGCTGGGTGACGTTGCGCGCATCCAACCCGACGTGTGGAGGTCTTCACCCGGACGCCAGTCCTCCCACGGCAGATGCTGCGGTTTGCCCGCGTCGTCGACGAGAAGTTCCGACTTGGTGTAGATCGCATCACGGCGGTTTGTGAAGGAGAACTCGAACAACTTGGTTTCGGTGATCGCCTCGGTCGGGCACGCTTCGACGCACATGTCGCAGTGGATGCAACGCAGGTAGTTGATCTCGTAGACGAAACCAAAGCGCTCACCGGGCGATGTCGGGTTGGCCGGGTCGTTGTCCTTGCCACGCACGTAGATGCACTTGGCAGGACACACACCGGCGCACAATTCACAACCGATGCACTTCTCCATACCGTCCTCGTAGCGGTTGAGGACATGGCGGCCGTGCAGGCGCTCGGGCTTCTCGATCTTCTCGTCGCGCGACTCTTTCTTGCCACGACGGAACATGCGGCCACCCGAATACTCGGTGGTCACGCGATTGCGCTTCCCGTGCTGACGCACGGTGACGAGGAATCCTCCCAGGTAGCCCATTTAGAACTGCACCCCTTCGGCTTCACGGTTCCGGTCGCTTGCACGGAACGCGAGTTGCATCATGACGAACGCAAGGATGATGACCGCGAGCGACAACGGCACGACGATCCACTGGTCCCAGCCACGGTCGTCGGCAAGACGCTGCGCGGCGAGAAGCATGAACCAACCGAGCGACGCCGGGATGAGGAACTTCCATCCGAGGTCCATGAGCTGGTCGTAACGGAACCGCGGCAGGGTGCCGCGGAACCAGACGTAGATGTAGAGGAACACGAGCACCTTGAGGAGCAACCAGACGGTGCCCTCGAGGCCGTTCGGAACGAGCGGAATGTCGAGGGTCGTGTCGCCGATCGTGATCGGCTGGGGGCCTCCGAAGAACAGAGTGACGATGAACGCCGACATCGTGATCGTGTTCATGAACTCCGCAAGGAAAAACAAAGCGAAACGAATCGACGAGTACTCAGTATTGAAACCACCGACGAGTTCCTGTTCGGCCTCGACCAGGTCGAAGGGTGGGCGGTTCAGTTCGGCCGTCGCCGAAATCAGGAAGATGAGGAAAGGAACGACGCCCGTTGCGACGAGGTTCCACGAGCCGAGGGACGACTGTGCGTCGACGATGCCGCTGGTC
The DNA here is from genome assembly GCA_046082705.1 of Actinomycetota bacterium. GTDB lineage: Bacteria > Actinomycetota > Acidimicrobiia > Acidimicrobiales > Ilumatobacteraceae > F1-20-MAGs119. The sequence goes on from JBJTYJ010000109.1 coordinate 5,688, forward strand.
GACAGGGTTCCGCAGACGAGGATCACCGCGGCGAGCGAAAGACCGAGCGACGCTTCGTAACTGACCATCTGTGCCGAGGCACGAACCGAACCGAGCAGCGGATACTTCGAGCCGCTCGACCAGCCGGCAAGCATGATGCCGTAGACGGCGATCGACGAAATGGCGAGAGCGAAGAGCACGCCCACCGGTGGGTCGGCCAACTGCACGCGCGTGGTTTCACCGAACCACGTCACGAAGCCACCGTTGCCGTCGCGGAAATCACCACCCAGCGGAATGATGGCGAACGCAAGGAACGCCGGAACGAACGACAGGTACGGCGCCAGACGGAAGACGAACTTGTCGGCGCGCTCGGGCAACAAATCTTCCTTGAAGAACAACTTGATGCCGTCGGCGAGTGTCTGCAACAAACCGAAGGGGCCGGCCTTGTTCGGGCCGACGCGGTTCTGCATACCCGCGATCGCCTTGCGCTCGAACCACACCATCAACATCGTCGCCACGAGGCCGACAACGAAGACGACGAGCACCTTCACGAGCACGATGAGGAGCGGGGTCCAGAGAAGATCGCCCTCGAGCAGCGGATCGATCGCGAGAAACGACACAACGCTCACTTCAGGGTCTCCACTCGGACGTCGATCACCGGTTGGTCACCGTCGATGAGCTCGCGAATGTCGGCACCCACCTGGTTGAACGGCACCCATGCGGTGCCCTTCGTGACGGTCACGTCGGCACGCACCGGGAGGACGATCGAGGTACGCGATGTCGACACGCGAACCTCACGGCCCGCCGCGGTTCCGATGGCCTCGATGTCGCGTGGGTTCAGATGCACCGCAGCGCCCGCACCGAGGTTTGCGAGCGAACGACTTGCAACCGTGCCAACCGCTCGGTCGTACATGCGCCGCGACACGACGAGGCGAAGGTCGTAGGAGTTGCGGTCGGGCGCCACGAGATTGCGTGTATCGAGCGCGGTTCTCCCCGCGACCTCGGCGTGCTGTGCCGCAAGGTCGGTGAGGGACGTGACCCCGAGATCGTGGCCGAGACGCTCTGCAAGTTCGATCGCAACCATCCAGTCGGGTCGGCTGGTGCCGCGTGCGGTGACACGCTGTGACAGGCAACTGACGGTTCCTTCGATGTTCGTCACGCTGCCCGTTCGCTCGGCGTATGCCGCGACCGGCAGCAGCACGTCGGCGAGCACCGACGATGCAGTGGGGAAAGTGTCGAGTGCGATGATGCTGCGAGCCGAAGCGAGGGCACGGCGTGCGAGGTCGGCGTCCGGCGCGTCACTCAGCGGATCGGCACCAAGAAGAACGAGGCACTCGATGCGGCCATCGGCCGCCGCACGCAGAATGTCGCAAGCGTCACCCGACGTCGGTGCAAGACCTTGCTCGAGGGCGCCGCGCACGTTGCCACGGCGCAACACCGGCAGTGCACGGAGGCCGGGCACCGCGGAGGCGAGTGCGTTGTAGGCCTGCAGGGTGAAGTCGGCCGACTCGGCGAGGTTCGCCCGACCCAGCACGACGACGACGTTCCCTCCCGCCAACTGAGAAGCAATCGCTGCATCGGCAAGGGCGGCCTTCACCGCGGCAACCTGGTTGCCCGGTTCGTAGGACACGAACTTCCACGTGTGACGGGTGAGGCCCGAGGCCTTCGGCGCGATCTCGATGATTCGCGCGCCGCGCTTCGTTGCCGCATCACGAAGGCGCAGATGCAGAACGGGCAGTTCTTCCTTCAGGTCGGGTGCGAGCAGCACGATCGTCGACGCGGATGCCGCATCTTCGATGCTTGCCTGCGGAAGTTCGAACACCGCTGCCGGCAGACCGTCGTCGATTTGAGGGTCACGCATCGTGATGCCCATCGCGTCGGCGAGCATCGCCCACGCACGAATGTCTTCGTTCGCGAGGCGCGCACCACCGAGGATGGCAACGCTGTCGGCACCGCGCGATGACACGGCGAGACGAATCGTTCGCGCGGCAACCTCGAGAGCGTTGGCCCAGGACGTAGGTGCAAGACCCTTGTCGCCCTTCAGCATCGGTACCGTCAGGCGCTCGTCACTGGCGATCGACTCGAAATTGAAACGACCGCGGTCGCACAACCAACCCCAGTTGAGCGTTCCCGTGCCGGGCTCATCGGGATTGTCGATGCCCTGCAGACGCACGATCTGGTCGCGGCTCGACTGCACCGAGACGCGGCAGCCAACCGCACACGTGGTGCACGTGCTTTCGGTTTCCTCGAGGTCCCACGGGCGGGCCTTGAAACGGTAGGGCTTGGCGGTGAGCGCACCCACCGGACAGATCTGCACGGTGTTTCCCGAGAAGTACGAAGCAAACGGTTCGTCGGGGAACGTCAGCACCTGCGTGTTGTTGCCGCGGTGCGTGAACGAGATCAGCGGATCACCGGCAACGTCACTGGCGAAACGCGTGCAACGGTCGCAGAGAATGCAGCGCTCGCGGTCGAGGTACACGAGATCGCTGATCGCGATCGGCTTTTCGTAGTGGCGCTTTTCCTCGACGTAACGGCTTTCGCCCGGGCCGTGCGAGAACGCCTGGTCTTGCAACGGGCACTCGCCGCCCTTGTCGCAAACCGGGCAGTCGAGCGGGTGGTTGGCCAGCAGCAGTTCGAGCATGCCTTCCTGGGCGCGCTTCACTTGCTCGGTTTCGGTGCGCACGACCTGGCCCTCGGCGACGGGCGTCATGCACGACACGACCATCATCGGCCCGCGCGGTCCTTCGACTTCGACGATGCACTGACGGCACATACCGACCGACTTCATGCGCGGGTGGTAGCAAAAGCGCGGAATGAAATCGCCCGCGCGGTCGGCGGCGGCGATGATGAACTCGCCCTTGCGCGCAGCCACATCGCGGCCGTTCAGGTTGATCGAGATCGCATTGGGATCGACAACCACTTCCTGTTCGGTGGTCGACTCGGCGTTCGATTCGGTGGTGCTCATCACTCACCACCCACTGCGGTGACGGGAATGCGGTTGCGCTTCGTGACGCGTGCGGCGAATTCCTCGGGGAACAAGGTGAGAGCCGAGTTCACCGGCGCGTAGGCCGACGGCCCGACGAAGCAGATCGTGGTCATCTTGTACGGGAATGGCACGGCGCCGAGTCCGAGACGTTCACTTGACGCGTGCGGGAAGTCACCCGGACAAATTGACGTACCGACTTCGACGAGTTGTTCGAGGTCGGCATCGGTGCCGTTGCCCTCGACGATGCGGGTGAGAATCCGCTCGAGCCAGGTGCCACCCTCGCGACAAGGCGTGCATTTGCCGCACGACTCGTGTGCGTAGAAGCGCGTCAACGTGAGCGCGGCGTGCGGGATGTCGGTCGTCTCGTCCATCACCATGATTGCGCCCGAGCCGAGCATCGAGCCGGCGGGCCCAACCTGGCTTGCCTCGAAGGAAAGGTCGAGCTGATCGGGAAGGAACCAAGGGGCGGAACCGCCGCCCGGAACGAATGCCTTCAACTTGTTTCCGTTACGGATGCCCTGGCAGAACTCGTCGCCGTAGAGCAGGTCGCGGAAAGTGGTCGTTCCGTTCACGATCTCGTACACACCAGGGCGCTTCACGTGACCCGAGACCGCAACCATGCGCGTGCCGGGCGAAGTCTTCGTTCCGATTGCGGTGTAGGCCTCGGCGCCGTTGCGCGCGAGCCACGGCAGGTTCGCGAGCGTCTCGACGTTGTTCACGATCGTCGGCTGGCCGTACAGGCCGATCGCAGCCGGGAAGTACGGGGGCTTGAGGCGCGGCATGCCGCGGTTGCCCTCGAGACTTTCGATGAGTGCAGTTTCTTCGCCAACGACGTAAGCACCCGCACCCCAGTGCAGAACGATGTCGACCGAGAAGTTCGACCCGAGAATGTTGCGGCCCACGTAGCCGGCGGCGTATGCCTCGTTCAACGCCGCTGCGACGCGCTCTTGCGCCGTTGCCATTTCGCCGCGAATGTAGAGGAAACAACGCGTGAGTCCGGCGGCGTAACACGCGATCAGACAACCCTCGATCAACTGGTGCGGGTCGCGCTCCATGAGCAGGCGATCCTTGTACGTACCTGGTTCGCTCTCGTCACCGTTGACGACGAGATAACGCGGGAAGTTTCCGGCGGGCATGAGGCCCCACTTCGTGCCGGCAGGGAATCCGGCGCCGCCACGACCCAGAACTGTTGCGTTCTTCACGTCTTCGTGCACGTCGACGGCCGGTCGCGCCAGCGCGGCGCGCAGTCCCTTGTAGCCGTCGGTTGCGAGGTAGCGCTCGATGGTGTGCGAGTCGGCGTACTCGAACCGCGATGTGACGATCTTCGGTCGGTCGCCGGCGTAGAAGCCTGCGGCATGTGTGTACGTACCGGTCACAGCGCGGCCTTTCCGTTCATCCACACGGGTTCCTGTCCGGGTGCCTCGGGTGGCATCGCCCCGACCGCGCGGTCGGCGGGAATGTGTTGGCGCACCCGCGCGAGCGTGCCGTGCGGCGGAATCTCCTCGGTCAACTTCCCTGCCGCGAGGTCGTCGATGAGCGCGTCGAGTTGCGCGGTCGTCATGCGGAACCGATAGCGATAATTCACCTGAAGACACGGCGCCTCGGTGCATGCGGCCTGGCACTCGGCGTGCTCGATAGTGAACATGCCGTCGGACGTGGTACCGCCGGCCTTGATACCGAGACGGTGTTCGGCATGGTGCAGAAGTTCTTCCGAGCCCATGAGGGCGCACGACATCGTGCCGCAGATGTTGATCACGTACTTGCCAACCGGCTCAAACTTGAACATCTCGTAGAACGAGGCCGTACCCAACACTTCCGCCGGTGTCACGCCGACGAGTTCCGCGATGTGCTTCATTGCATCATCGGTCACCCTCCCGTTCTGTTCCTGCGAGAGATGCAGCAATGGAATCAGCGCCGACTTCGGCCGCGGGTAACGCGCGATGATCTCGTTCGCGATCGCGACGTTGGCATCGGTGAGTCGGCTCATCGGTCGACCTCACCGAGAACGGGATCAACAGACGAAATGACGGCAACCGCATCGGCCACGAGGCCGTCGCGCATCATGTGCGGCAGACACTGGATGTTGACGAACGACGGTGCACGCATGTGGATGCGGTACGGCTTGGGCGAGCCGTCGTTCACGATGTAGCAACCAATTTCACCGCGCGGGCTTTCGATTCCGACGTAGACCTCACCCTCGGGCACCTTGAAGCCCTCGGTGAAGATCTTGAAGTGGTGAATGAGTGCTTCCATCGACTCGTCGATGCGTGCGCGCGGCGGTGGCGTGACCTTCTTGTCCTGGATGCGGTAGTCACCGGATGGCATGCGGTCGAGGATCTGACGCACGATCTTCATCGACTCACGAATCTCGTTCAGGCGAATCGCGTAGCGGTCGAACGCGTCGCCGTAGGAACCAACGATCACGTCGAATTCGACGTCGTTGTAGCGCAGGTAGGGCATGTCACGACGCAGGTCCCACGCCACGCCGGTCGAGCGCAGGATCGGACCGGTCGCACCGAGTGCCACGGCTTCTTGGGCGGTGATCACTCCGACACCCTGCAGACGCTCGCGCCAGATCGGCTGTTCGGTCATGAGAATGTCGTATTCACCGAGACGGTCGGGCAAACGATCGAGGATGTCGAGAACGTCGTCGCGCCAACCCGCCGGCAAGTCGGCAGCGAGTCCACCCGGGCGTATGAAGTTGTGGTTCATGCGCAGTCCGGTGACCTTCTGGAAAAAGCGCAACACCTCTTCGCGCTCACGCCAGCCGTAGATCATCATCGACACCGCGCCGATATCCATGCCGTTCGTCGCGAGGAACAGCAGGTGGCTGCTCATGCGGTTCAGTTCCGACAAGAGCATGCGCATCCACACGGCGCGCTCCGGAATATCTCCGTCGATGCCGAGGAGTTTTTCTACGGCCATCGAGAAAACGAGTTCGTTGTTCAGCGGCGACAGGTAGTCCATGCGGGTGACGTTGGTGCCACCCTGCATGAACGTGAGATCCTCACCCGTCTTTTCCATGCCCGTGTGCAGGTACCCAATGATCGGCTTGCAACGCAGCACGCGCTCACCCTGCAGTTCGAGCATGAGGCGCAACACTCCGTGGGTGCTGGGGTGTTGCGGTCCCATGTTGATGATCATCGACTGATCTTCGGGAACCTCGGTCGGGTCGACGTTGTCGGTTGCGAGTGCCGCGGCCTGTGCCTCGGTCATGCGCAACACCGCGCCGACTTCACGCATCACTTCACGTGCGGTGAGTTCACTGCGCGAACGCATTTCTTGGTTGCCTTCGGCAGTTGCGCCGGGTGTCGCTGTGATGAGGTCTGTCACGACGGGCTCCCCTTGAACTGAACCGGAATACGACCGATGGCGTAGTCCTTGCGCAACGGATGACCGACCCAGTCTTCGGGCATCAGGATGCGCGAAAGGTCGGGGTGGCCGACGAACGCGATGCCGAACATGTCGTACACCTCGCGCTCCATCGCCTCGGTGCCGGGATACAGGTCGAAAGCCGAAGGCAACGTTGCGTCGGATTCGGGAACCGCGACACGCACGCGAATGCGCTCACGACGCTCGAGCGAAATCAGATTCAGCACGACTTCGAATCGTTCGGTTGGTCGCCCGACTCGCGAGGCGTAGGTCGAGTAGTCGACCGCGGTGAGGTCGGTGCACAGCACGAACGAATCGTCGACGAGTGCCTTCAGCGTGGCGACGTAGGTGTCGCGCGTCGGGTGAATGACGACCTGACCACGCGAGTCACTGACGGGACAGCCGTAGCGGGTCGGCGTCGGTGCAGGTACATGGTCGGTCACGGTCGCGTCGTCGTTCATCTTCAGCGACTTCCGAGAATTACCGGCGTGCTCACCGAGCCGGCGGGAATCTCGTGGATGTGAACGTTTGCGCCCGCACCGGTTTCCTTGCGGCGGCGCAGAATCTCACCGTCTTCGATGAGTTGGTGGAGAGTTTCGATCGCGTGAATGAGCGTCTCTGGCGTTGGTGGGCAGCCCGGCGCGTACACGTCGACGGGAACGACCTGGTCGACACCCTGCACGATTGCGTAGTTGTTGAACATGCCGCCACTCGAAGCGCACACGCCCATCGAAATGACCCACTTGGGTTCCATCATCTGGTCGTACACCTGGCGTAGCACCGGGGCCATCTTCTGACTGACGCGTCCTGCGACAATCATGATGTCGGCCTGTCGCGGGGATGCTCGGAAGACTTCCATGCCGAATCGAGCGAGGTCGTAGTGCGCTGCGCCCGTTGCCATCATCTCGATTGCGCAACACGCAAGACCGAACGATGCAGGCCACGAGGAACGCGACCTCGACCAATTCACCAGGTCTTCGATACGACCGGTGAGGAAGTTGTGATCCAGACCACCGAGGCCTTCGTCGAGAACGTCACGCACTCCCATCAGGCAGCCACACCTTCCCGACCTTCTTCGATACGGCCCTCGGCTCCGACGCGACGGATGGTCGATGTCGTCGTGCGGTTGGCCGACACGACACCATCATGCGACGAGTCGATGCGTCCGGCACGCTGCAGCGGGCCCCAGTCGAGCGCACCGCGTGCAACGACATAGACGAACGCGACGAAGAAGACCGCGCTGAACGCGAGCATCTCGAAGAACGCGAAAGAACCGAGGAACTCACGGTCGACCGCGTAGGGATAGACGAAGATGATTTCGATGTCGAACATGATGAACAACATCGCAACGATGTAGAACGACACCGGGAAACGCTGCGGTGGCTCGCGACCGGGAACGATGCCGCACTCGTACGGTGCTTCCTTCGCCGCATGCGGCCGCTTCGGCGCGAGAAGCGTCGACGCGAGAAAGCTCAGTGCACCAAAAAGGATCGCCAGCACCAGAAGGACGATGATCGGGAGGTACTGCCCCACGGTGCCGACCCCTTCTAGACCTTCGCCGGATTCAACTCACCCGCGATGTTCTCCTTCAAGAAATGATCGCGACGGTGAAGGAGCCAACAGAGGATGAGGAAAATGATCGTGGAGCCGATCGTGATGAACACTGCAGGCTGGCGCTTCGAACCGAGGTCGCGGATCATGAGCAGGTAGCGATGCGGCTGTTCATTGTCGATAACAGGTCGTGCCGGAGCGCGGCCGGGTTCCGTGCGCTGGGGAACCAGCGAAGCAAGTTCCACCAACGCATAGCGCGGCTTGTGCAGGAACGCGGTGAAGTCAAGCGATTCGGAAATCTTGGGCCAGCGTTCGCCACCACGGTCGTACACGGCAACCGCCGTGTACTCGCCGGCAGCGTATTCCTTGGCCTTGTTCTGGATGATGTCGTCGGCCGACGCCACTGCCTGACCTCGGCGCGGGTCTGCGTCGTCGAGCCTCGTCCAGCCCGCGGCAACGATTTCCGCCTGCGCAGCCTTGGCCACGTCGGTCGGTGTTGCGCCGGAGTCGATCTTGATCGGCGCTCCGATGACTTCTGCGCGGTCGAGCAAACGTGCATCACGGACGATCGAAATCGGTGCCGCAGGTTTCCACGTTGGCTGCCGACCCTGCAGACCAATGCCGTACGTCCACCAGATCGCACCCATCGTGGCCATCCAGCCGAACAACCCGGCGAGCGCGACGAGCAGGCCGAGACGCGCTCCCATGTTCGTGCCAAGGATGAGATAGACGCTGCCCATGAGCGCAACGACGCCGATGATGACGGTGAGCGCGCCACGGATCTCGGGTTCCCAGCCAACCGCGAGAAGAGTTGACAACATCTAGAGACCCCTCACGTATTCCACGATCGCCTTGATCTGCTCGTCGGTGTAAGTGGCTCCGAAACCGGGCATACGTCCGCCGCCCTGGCCCTGCTCGCCGTACTTCTTGCCGTATTCCGAGCCGTTCTTGATGAACGCGATCATTTCGTCCTGGCTCGGGAACTGGCGAACGCTGGAGCCGCCCGTCAGGTTCGGGCCGAATGCTCCGCCACCGGTGACCTGTGCATCACCGTACGACCAACCCTTCGTGTGGCACCGTGCACACGAGTACGCACCACCGTCGATGTCGAGGTTGAACAGTGCCTCACCGACCGACTTGTAGGCACCCACTTTCACGAGGCGCTCGGCTTCAGCCTGGATTTCATCGGCCTTGGCCTTTGGCATCTTGCCCTCTTCGAGTGGCAACTGAATGCTCTTCAGATAATCGAGCAGTGTCTGGATCTGCTGTTCGTTCATCGGACCACCGCCGATGGTTCCCCATGGCGACATCGGCGAGAACGGACGGCCGTATTCGAGGATGAAACGCACCTCTGATTCCGAGAAGCGCTGGTACACGGTGTTGAGTGCCGGTGCCTTCCAACTGACGGCCTTGACCTCGCCCGTCTTCGGGTCAGTGACGGCGAACGGTGCGTTACCGCCGTTCGCCTTCATGCCGCCGTGGCAACCCGCACAGTTGAAACCGCCGTTTGCAGTGACGTCGAACAACTTGCCGCCCCAACTTGCGAAGCGCTTCGACCAGCCGAATTCGGCGTTCGATTGACGGCTGGGTTCGAGCACCCAGTACAGCGGCAACGAGATGGTGATGACGGCGAGGAACGCGAGACCGAGCAACTGCGTGCGCTCGAGCTTCTTGCCTTCGAGAACCTCGTCGTCGTAGTAGGGCTTGCGGTTTGCGGCGAGCTCGATTTCGGACCCGTATTCACGGCGCGAACCGCGGATGTTGAACAATCCGTAGATCACCCACGACACGGTGATTGCCGCGAGGACAATCCACGCAATGTTGACGGTGAGTCCTGCGATCATGGTCAGTGACCACCTCCGCCCGCTGCCAGGCAGTGCGGGCCTTCGGCTTCTTGGCCGGTGGTGTTGACACCGATCGGCGGACCACCGAACACGGCACCGGTGTCGATGACGAGCACGCCGTTGTTCACTGCGACGCCGAAGCGGTCCATACCACGCGGGGCCGGACCGCCCTTTTTCTCACCGACGCGGTTGTACATCGAGCCGTGACAGCCGCACTCGAACCACTGCGAGCTCTTGCAATCGGGAACTCGGCAGCCAAGGTGCGGACATTTCTGGTACAGCGCAACGACGCCCGCTTCCATGCCGGCGAGCACTGCGGGCTGACTTCCGTAAACGACCTGCGCCTTCGCGAGCGAATCCTTCGGGTACTCGGTGACCCATGCGCGAGCCTCGGGAAAGTACATGAAGCCCTTGTTCGACTTGATGCCCTGAAGAACGTTGTCGATCTTTCCGACGGCGATCTTCGATCCGAATCCGCCCGACGATCCCTTCCAGAGGAATCCGATCAGTGACGCACCGAACGCGCCGAGAGACGCACTCATCAGGGTGACCGTTGCACGGTTGAAGAATGCACGGCGTGTTTCGCCCAACGCCTCGGGATCGGGTGCGACCCACTCGGTGAGTTCGACGGAGTCACGCACTGCGACTTCGGTCGACGTCGAGGTTGCGGCCGATTCATATGCCCGGCCGGTTGCGCCGGCAGCCGATGCCGCGGCACCGCGGTCGCGCTTCTTGGTTTCGCGCGACAGTGCACCTGCGCCGCGCACCTCCGACTTGCGTGCCGCGGTGACGAAGACGAGTCCGCCGAGGATGACGATCGCAGCGACCGCCAACGCGATGATGAGGGGAGTGCTCATGTGTGTGTTCCTCTCAAATCTCGATGCTCACAACTCGAAGAAGATGCCGTCGCGCCACGGGAAGACGAAGTTGAATCCCGGACCGCGGAAGAACGAACCGATCATGACGAGCACCGCCCAGAACATGAGGTTCAAGGTCATCAGGCTGGTGATGAACTTGCGGTCCTCGGGTTTGTTCGAGGGGTTCTTGTCGATGTACGGGGCAAGAATCAAAGCGATGAGGCCCATGCCCGGCAGGGTCACGCCCGCGATCATCGGGTGGAACATCGTCAACAGTTCCTGAAGACCGAGGAAGTACCACGGCGCCTTCGACGGGTTCGGCGTCTGGTTCACGTTCGCGGCTTGCAGCAAGGGTGCATTCACGAACCACGCGAAGACGAAAAGGAATGCCGTGCACGCGAGCGCGGCAACGAACTCGACGGCCAACAGGTGTGGCCACGTGTGCACCTTGTCGATCGGTGCGGCCTTCACCTCTTGAATCGATCCGGACTTGACGACGGTGAGCAGACGCTGGGTGTGACCACCGGGTCCGGCACCAACGGGCAGACCCCCCGCTGCGGCGGCAGCAACTACGGCCGTCGGGCGGTCGGCAACTGCAACACCGGAGCCGGCCGCCTTCGTGCGGTCGAGCAACTGGTCGGGGATGCGGTCGCTACCGGCATCGCCACCCGTGGCGTCGCCGCCGGCTGCTTTTTCGCGTGCGGCTTGCGCGCGCTTCAAGAGGTGCTCGGGGATCTCAGTCATTGTTGATTTCCTCCATCTCTTTGTTTTTCCGCATCACTGTTTTTCTGCATCACTTTGTTTTTCCGGATCACAGGGGTCCGGAGATTCCGCCGTCCTTGCGGACGCGCCAGAAGTGGATGGCCATGAAGATGACGATGACGAACGGAAGCATGATCACGTGCAGCACATACCAGCGCAGCAGCGTTTCGGACCCGATTTCGACACCGCCGAGCAGAACGAAACGCACCTGGCTGCCGAACACGGGCGTGTAACCCATCATGTTGGTACCCACCGCAACGGCCCACAGCGCCAACTGGTCCCACGGCAGCAGGTATCCGGTGAAGGACAGCAGCAGCGTGAGCGTGAGCAAAATGACGCCGATCACCCAGTTGAACTCGCGCGGTGGCTTGTATGCGCCGTGGTAGAAAACGCGCGCCATGTGCAGGAACACGGTGAGCACCATGAGGTGTGCTCCCCATCTGTGCATGTTGCGTACCACCAAACCGAACGTCACCGACGTTTGCAGCGTCTGGATGTCCTGCCACGCGTTCGCCGCGGTCGGTCGGTAGAAGAACATGAGGAAGATGCCCGTCATCGTGAGATGGATGAAGAGGAAGAACGACAGGCCACCGAGGCACAGCGTGTAACTGACCTTCACGGCGTGACGCTTCACCTTCACCGGGTGCAGGTGGTACAGCACCGAGTTCATGATCACGTACGACCTGTTACGTGGTGAGTCGGTGTAACCCTTGCGGAAGATCGATCCGGGCCGGAAAATCGAATTCCAGGCCTGGCTGCCTTGCATCTGTTCACCGATCTTCGAGACGCGGTCCTTCAGCGTCGGTGTGGGTTGGTCGTCAATCGTCTTTGCCATGTGGGGGTGCTCCTAAAAACGCATTCCGTAGGCGTAGCCGTGGTTGTTGGTACGAGTGTGCGAGTCACCGGTGGCGGCGGGTGCGCCGACCTTGCCGAGGATGATGACCCCGGTGGGGCAACGATCGACGCACAGCGCACAGCGCGTGCAGACATCGTCGTCGATGATGAACATCACATTGTCGCGCGGGTCGAGTCCCGGCTGTTCTGTTCCGATTGCTTCGGCAACGGCGCCCGGGTCGACCATGTGGATGCACTTCCACGGGCAGATGTCAACGCAGCCCTCGCACATGATGCACTCGGACTGGTCGATGTGAATGAACTGCTTCGGCTTGACGGCCTTCGTGAGGTAGTCGGCGTCGACTTCAACCAACTGGTACTCGGTTGACCAGTCGGGCATGGGTGGGTTCGCATCTGTCTTGGCAATCTGGTGTCTCCTTTCCGTTTGGTTCTTCTGTTCGTTTTGCTGTCGTTGCGTTTCGGGATCTCGGTTGGATCAGGTCTTGCGCACGAGCGGACGGCCGTACGTCGAGGTCTCGAGTTCCTTCGCCTGCGTCTGGCCACGCTTTTGCCACCACACGGCGATGTACATGAAGAGGCCGATGTAGAACGCGTGGATCACAACGACGATGATGTCGCGCAACGCCTCGTAGGACACTTCGAACGGGAAGCTGCCACCGCTCGATTGTGCTTTCAGGATGCCGCCCGGGCCGAGCAAGGGCTTGTCCTTTCGCCATCCGAGGTTCTTGTCGGCGTGGTCGATCCACTGGTGGGGAACAACACCGAAGGCGAGGAACAAAACCGCGAAGATGAACGTGGCACCGATCATCGCCTCTCCCCAGGAAACGGGAACGCCGGGCTTGCGGCGCTTGCCATACGGGATCACGATGAGCGCAAGGACGGTGGTCAGCAGGAATGAGAAGACGAACGCCTGGTTCACTCCCGGCCACTTGAGTACGTCGATTGCCAGCATTGCGCCGAAGATCCTTTCCGGGTCCTCTACCGAGGGGACAGGGAAGCCCTGAAACTTCGAGAGGAACACTAGTCAGCGCCCGACGCTCGCCCCCTATTTCGGTGACATTCTCTTTTGCACGTGCGATGCGAAAGACGTGCGTTTGATTCCCTCTCGCGGTGTGCGAAGGATTAGGCTGACGCACCGTGACCGAAATCCCCGAGCACCTCCTCAAGCGTTCCCGTGATCGGCGCGCCGGCGGCTCTGGAGATGCGACCCCCGCGGCCTCGGGTGAATCGACCCCCGCAGTCCCGGCGGCATCCGCTCCCGCAAAAGCAGCTGCGAAGCCCGAACCCGCCCCGAAGGTCGCCAAGCCCGACTCCCCCGTGGTGGCTGCCGCCAAGGCCCGGCGCAAAATCCCGTTCTGGGCAATGGCAACCCTCAGCCTGCTGCCGGTGTGGGCTTTTCTGTACGTTTTGGCTATTAAACCCACCGAAAAGACCGTCGAAGGCCCCATTGCCAAGGGAATCGAGGTCTGGGGAGGCTGCGCTGGTTGCCACGGCGGCGCCGGCCAGGGTGGTGCTGGTCGCGTTCTCTATCAGGGCGAGGCGCTCAAGACCTTCCCCCACATCGAGGACATGCTGAATTTTGTTTACACGGGCAGCCAGGCCTACGCCTCAGCGGGAATCAAGGTCTACGGCGACCCCGACCGTGAAGGCGGTGCCCATGCGCCCCTGTCCTACAACGGCAACCCCATGCCCCAGCAGGGTGAAAAGTACGGCGGAGGCCTGACCGAGTACGAGATCCTCGGTGTCGTGTGTCACATCCGCTACGACCTCGCCGGCGCGGACCCGAAGGACGAGACGTGGGCAGCCGAGTACGAGCACTGGTGCTCGCCCGAGTCGGAGATCTTCGCGGCACTCCAGGGCGGCTCGTCAACCTTCACCTCCCTCGCTGATGACTTCAAGGCATTGATGCCGCCGCCGAATGCGGTGGGCGTCGACCCGCGCGAAACCACCGCAGCCAAGTAAGACCCCCTGCGGGTCGCGTTCCGATTCGGCAACGCCTGTAAGTCAGCCGTGCAGCGCACGGTGTCGATCTCGTCCGTTGCAAGGTTCAGCGACACTTCCATGTCCGAACCGAAACGCTCGATGAAGTCGCGGAGGTTCGGCGTCGCGGTGTCGCATTCACGTTTGGTGGGCGTCGCAAGCGGTATGACCCAACCGTTTTCCAGCACCGCGTCGTCACCGTCGTTCAACATGTCGACGATCGGCGGAAGCGCGAGACGCGACAGTGGTTCATCACCCCTGGCCGGGGTGAGTGCGAACCAGATCGGCGCATCACCCAACATCTCGGCGAGCAGCACGCACGCGTTCGGAGTGGTGATGTCGGTGCAGAGAATCTCGCCCAGCGTCGCCTCGGCAACGTAGAGCGTACGGCCGTCGTCGAGTGCGAGACGCGCGGTTCCCGTGGTGAGACCGTCCTTCACCGCCCAGTTCGAATCGGCTTGCACCGTCACCACGGAAGCCGTGTACGACACGAAATGCGGTCGTCGCGGAGTGGCGGATTCACCGGTTGAGCGAACGGCGATGAGCCACCAACACAGAGCGACGACGAGTGGTACCCCGATCGCCAGTGCGAAACGTCGCGTCAACACCTGACGCATCGGCTACGCCCCGATTCGGCCGGCGGCGCGGTGCACCCGTTCGGCAAGATCGCCGAGAACGTCGTCGTCGTGGCCGAGACCGACGAACAAGGCCTCGTAAGCACCGGGGGCGAGCGCAACGCCCTCGGCCAACATCGCGTGGAACAACTTGGCGTAAAGCGCCTCGTCGGTCTTCTTGGCCTCGTCGAAGTTGACGGGCACGGCGCCACGCGCGGCGTCACCCACGAACATGCCGACGAGTGTGCCGACGACGGGAAACTGCGCTGACACGCCGACTGCGGCGCAGGCATCGCGCATCATCGACGACAACCGTCGGGCGCGTGCGGCAAGCTCCATGTACACGTCGTCGGTCAACTCGTTCAACGCCGCAAGTCCGGCCGCCGTTGCCATGGGGTTGCCCGCGAGGGTGCCCGCATGGAATACCTTGCCGATGGGCGACAGCGTCGCCATGAGATCACGCCGGCCGCCGACCGCGCCGATCGGCAGACCGCCGCCGATGACCTTGCCGAAGCACGTGAGGTCGGGACGGACGTCGTACTTCTCCTGTGCACCGCCCGCTCCGAGACGAAAACCCGTGATCACCTCGTCGAACACGAGAAGCGCACCGACGCGGTCGCACTCGCGGCGAAGGCCCTGGAGGAAACCCTGTGTTGGTGCGACAACGCCCATGTTTGCGGCCACCGGTTCGACGATCACCGCGGCAACGCGATCGTCGAGCGTCGGCACGACGTTGTACGGCGCGACGATTGTGTTCGCAACCGCCTCGTCGGGCACACCCGCCGTTCCGGGCAGGCCGAGGGTCGCGACACCGCTGCCGCCGGCGGCCAACAACGCATCGGTTGCGCCGTGGAAATTGCCGCTGAATATGACGATGCGTTTGCGACCCGTTGCGCCACGCGCGAGTCGCACTGCGGTGCTCGTTGCTTCGGTGCCACTGTTCATCAGTCGCACCTGCTCGCAACTCGCAACACGCGATGAGATCGCTTCGGCAAGTTTCATCTCGCGCGGCGTCGGCGCACCGTACGAAGTGCTGTCGGGTGCGGCCGCACGCAATGCTGCAGTCACCGCCGGATGCGCGTGACCCAGAATGACCGCACCGTAGCTCTGCACCAGATCGACGTACCGATTGCCCTCGACGTCCCACACGTGGGCACCTTCGGCGCGGGCCACAATGTACGGGCTGCCGCCGACGGCCTTGAACGCACGGATGGAACTGTTCACCCCGCCAGGGATCGCACGGGTCGAGCGTTCGTAGAGCGAAGCGTTGGAACGCACGCCCGCACCGGTGCACAACGTCGGCACGCACCCGGCGGCTCGGCAGGCAGTCTCGTCGCAGTACGGAATCGGCGTGGCCGCCATGTTGGTGCTCCTTAATTGCGCGCTAGTTGGCCGACTCGGCGAACCAACGGGCGAGGTACGTGAGAATGAAATCTGCACCGGCCCGCTTGATCGCCGTGAGGTGTTCGATCGCCACGGTGTCGTGGTCGATCCAACCGTTCGCAGCTGCGGCTTTCAGCATCGAGTATTCGCCACTCACGTGGTATGCGGCAAGCGGCAGGTTTGTCATTGCACGAACTGCCGCGATGACGTCAAGGTAGGCGAGCGCAGGTTTCACCATCACGATGTCGGCACCTTGTTCGATGTCGGCGGCGACTTCGGTGAGTGCTTCGCGAGCATTGCGCCAGTCCTGCTGGTAGCCCTTGCGGTTGCCCCCGCCCGAGATCTGAACGTCGACCGCGTCGCGGAAGGGGCCGTACAAGGCCGATGCGTACTTGGCCGAATAGCCCATGATCGCGATGTCGTGGAATCCCCCACCGTCGAGTCCGGCGCGGATCGCAGCAACTTGACCGTCCATCATGCCGCTGGGGGCAACGACGTGCGCGCCGGCGCTGGCCTGCGCGAGAGCGGCCTTCACGTACACCTCGAGTGTCGCGTCGTTGTCGACATGCCCCTTTTCGTCGACGATGCCGCAGTGGCCGTGCGAGGTGTATTCGTCGACGCACAGGTCGGCCATCAAGACGATGCGGTCGTCGAAGCGTTCGCGAAGACGGCGCAACGCCACCTGCACGATGCCGTTCGGGTCGAAAGCCCCGGAACCGACAGGGTCCTTCGACAACGGCACACCGAACAGGACGACGCCCCGCACCCCAAGGTCGATCAGATCGGCGATCTCGGTTTCGAGCGATGCGAGAGAGTGCTGGACGACGCCGGGCAACGAAGCGATGGGTTGGGGTTGGTCGACACCTTCACGCACGAAGAGCGGAGCCACGACGTCGTTGACGGAGAGTCGCGTCTCGGCGACGAGTTCACGCATTGCCGCGGACGAGCGCAAGCGACGGGGGCGCGAGACGGGGAACACGCCCCAATGCTACGGGCTGAGGGTCGCAGCAAGAACCGCGACGAGGCCCTCAACCGACGGTTCCGCGGCCATCGCATCGACACGCAGGCCGACCGACTCGGCCGCGCTCTTCGTGACAGGACCGATGACGACGACCGCACCCGCAAAACCGGTACCTGCCAGACGCACCCAGTTCTCTGCAGCACTTCCCGACGCGAACACCATCGCGTCAGCCGACGTCGCATGCGCAAGTTCGTCGGCGGATGGCGCGGTGTCGACCGTTTGGTACACGTTGCAACGCGTGACCCGCCAGCCTTTCGCAGTGAGACCGTCGACCAACGTCGTATCGGCACGCGCACCCTGCACGACGACGACGTGGCCCGCCCCCGCGGGAAATTCATCGACGAGCGACGCAGCATTCGCACGTCGCGACACGAAGTCGACCGCATGGCCGATCGCCTGTGCAGTCGATTCGCCGATCGCGGCAACGGGGGGCATTGCGCAGCCTTCCTGGTGCAAGGCGGCCACGACACGCGCACCGTTCGGCGACGACACGACGAGCCATGCGATCGCGTCGGCATCGACCAATTTGACGCGCAAGTCATCGACGCCCGCGCGAACCTCGACGATGTCGATGAGCGGCAGACGCACGACATCCGCACCGACCGCGGCGAGAGCCGAAGCCAGTTCCTCTTGTTGGTGCGCCGGACGCGTCACAACGATGCGTCGACCGCCCAGCATGCGTTCAGGGTCGACGACCGCCATCGTCAACGTCCGGCGAGTTCACGACGCGACACCCGGGCCAACTCGGCTGCGACGAGTTGCGCCGTGTCGGGGTCGGCCACGTCGGCTTGCATCACGACCGAGCGCGCCTTTGGCGCGTCTGCCTCGGCGAGAAACGTCGTGATCATGCCCGATGAATCGACGTGTGCACCAACGGGCAATGAACATCCACTTCCGAGAACGGCAAGGAATGCACGCTCGGTTTCGACCGCATGACGTGTCGCCGCGTCGTCGATGGCCGTCAGCGCATCACGTACCGCGTCATCCCCGAACCGGTGCTCGACCGCGACGCAACCCTGGCCAATCATCGGCACGAACACGGTGGGGTCGAGCGTTTCGGTGATGCGTTCGGTCAGTCCGAGAATCTCCAGCGCCGCAGCAGCCATCACGATCGCTCCGCGGTCGGGAATGCGCTCGAGGCGGGTACCGATGTTGCCGCGCAACTCGGCGAAAGAAAGATCGGGGCGCACCGCACGCAATTGCGCACGGCGACGGGCCGAACCGGTTGCCACGGTTGCGCCGTTCGCGAGGTCGGCCAGTCGCGCGCCAACGAGCACGTCGCGTGGGTCGCGGCGCGCACACCACGCACCGACGACGAGCCCCGGGTCGCCCTCGGTGGGCAGATCCTTGGCTGAGTGCACGGCGACATCGGCACGACCGTCGAGCACCGCACGCTGCACTTCCTTCACGAAGATTCCTTGGCCCGCCATTTGATGCAGTGGAACGTCGGCCCGCACGTCACCGGTGCTCTCCACGAATACGAGTTCGCACCGGCGCGATGTCGCGGCACTGATCGCGTCGGCCACCGCCTGTGCCTGCGTGCGCGCCTGGGGACTCGGTCGTGTTGCGACGCGAATCGTTTCGCCGTCGCCCGGTGATGCGGCCATCGGATCAGTGCAGGTCGAAAAGGTCGCGCAGTGCGTCGGCCAGACGTTCACCTTGTGGGGTGCCCGCACTCTCCTTCAGGCGGACGGACGGCTCGTGCAACAACTTCGCAGTGATTCCGCGCGTCAACGCTTCGACCGCCTCGGCCTGCTCGGGCGACAATTCGGCGAGGCGCTTGGCGTGGCGCTCGACTTCAGCGATGCGCACATGCTCAGCCGCAGCGTGCATCGCCGCGATGAGCGGTGCCGCCTGACGCGCCGTGGCGTCGAGGCCGTAACGCTCGACTTCTTCGGAGACGATCGCCGACACTTTGGAAGCCTCGCCCTCGCGGGTGTCGACTCCGGACTTCACCCAGTCGCGGAGGTCGTCGAGGTTGCGCAGTTCCACACCGGGGATCAGACCAACGGTCTCCTCGACGTCACGGGGCACTGCAATGTCGACGATGAAAAGTGTGCAGCCCGCGCGCCCCGGCATGATCGGCTCGACGAGATCGCGGTTGATAACGAAGGATCCCGAACCGATGCAAGTGACAACGACGTCGGTGTCGAGGAGTGCGTCACGCAACTCCGACATCGGACGCATCGAGGCGCCGAGTCGCTCGGCAAGGTCGCGTCCGCGTGATTCGGTGCGATTGATGACCGTCACTTCGGTCGTGGAGTTCATCGTGAGAGCAACGGCAACGCCCTCTCCCATGGTCCCCGCGCCAACGATGAGAACTTTGCGGTACGCGAGCGTCCCGAGCAGTTCGCGGGCCATCTCGACAGCCGCAAACGAGATCGAGGTGGTGGAACGGGAAATGCCGGTCTCGCTGCGCGCACGCTTGCCCGTTTCCAGGGCATGACGGAACAACAAGTTGAGCGTCGTGCGTGCCGCACCCGATTCCTGGGCGAGCGACCACGCATCACGGACCTGACCGAGGATCTCGTTCTCGCCGATGACGGCCGAGTCGAGGCCGCAGGCAACTTCGAAGAGATGGCGCACCGCGGCATCGTCGTGCTGGCTGTAGAGATGCTGGTGCAGTTCGTCGCTGCGCAGGCCTCCCAGTTCGCAGAAGAACTCGGCGATGTCGTCGTAAGCGGCATGGAACTTCTCGGTGACTGCGTACACCTCTGTGCGGTTGCAGGTGGAGAGAAGCACGGCTTCGCGAATGTTGTCCTTTGACGACAGTGCGTGGAGGGCCTTTGGCATGGAGTCGGCGCCGACCGCCAAACGCTCGAGGACCCCCAGGGGGCTCGTCCGGTGGTTCACACCGATGACCACTACCGACATAGCAGCCCCACGCTATGCGCTGACGACCCGCGCGGGGGCACCGGCGGCCTCGCGAGCCGCACTGTTGGAGGCCCGGCGCTGCTCGTAATAGCTGAGAATCTGCAGTTCCCCCGCCAAATCGACCTTCCGGACCGACACTCCGCGGGGTACCGAGAGGACGACCGGCGCGAAGTTGAGGATCGAACCGACCCCCGCGCGCACGAGCCGGTTTGCCGCCGTTTGGGCCGCTTCGCCCGGGGTGGCAAGAACACCGATGCTCACGTTCTTCGACTGGACGACCTGCGACAGGTCATCGAGATGACGCACGCGCACTCCACCAACGACACCGCCGACCTTCGACTCGTCTGTGTCGAAGACACCCGCGATCGAGAATCCACGCTCGGTGAAACCGCCGTAGTTGGCAAGCGCCTGGCCAAGGTTGCCCGCACCGACGATGACCAGTGGCCAATCGTGGTTCAGGCCGAGTTCACGCTGAATTTGGTACGCCAGAAAGTTGACGTCGTAACCGACACCGCGAGTGCCGTAGCTACCGAGATACGACAGGTCCTTGCGAACCTTGGCCGCACTCATGCCGGTCAGCTCGGCCACCTGCTCACTCGATACCTGGCTGACGGCGTCGTTCGACAGTTCACCGAGGATGCGCAAATAGAGAGGCAGTCGCGAAAGCGCAGCTTCCGGGATGCGACGGCGGGGGGAGTCCGACACGGCACATACGTTATGTCCTTCCGCCCCCGACCAGAAAGTCCTCGGCGGGGTTCGACCTATAACCTCCGACACATGAGGACGACCGACACCGTCGCCACCGCACTCGCGGCGAGTGCATGTCTCGTGGCCAGTGCCTTTTGTCTCCTCACCCTCGACCGCTGGTTCCGCCGACGCGGCCCACACGACCTGGCCTGGTCGGTTGCCATGGCTCTTTTCGTCGTCGGCGCCGGCGCACTGTGGTGGGCCGAAAGCCGCGGCTGGAGCTCGCTCACGTTCCGCCTGTTCTTCCTCGCCGGTGCCGTCCTCAACGTCGCATGGCTCGCACTCGGCACCGTGTACCTACTCTTTGGCCGTCGGGTCGGCGATACGACGCGGACCGTTTTCTTGGTTCTCTCCGGCTACGCAACAGGGGTCATTGTGATGGCACCGATGAAGGCCCCCGTCGACCCCGACGCCTTTCCCACCGCGAAGGAACTGTTCGACACGACACCACGCATCCTCGCAGCGGTGGGCTCGGGAGTGCCCGCGGTGGTCATCGTCACCGGCGCACTGTGGTCGGCTGCTCGCGTCGCGCGTGGGCGCGTACCCGCCGCAACCTCGTCGGCGCGACGCGCCGCCACGCGTCCACACCTGCTCGCTCTCGGCAACGTGCTCATCGCAGCTGGTGCGATCATTCTCTCGGCCAGCGGAACGCTTGCGGGTCGCCTCGGCAAGGACAAGGCGTTCGCCGTCACGCTTGTCGCGGGCGTCGTGGTTCTGTTCACCGGCTTCATGGTTGCATCGAATGCCGTTGGCACCCGACCGCGCATCAGCGCAACGCTCGCCGCAGCACTTTCCCCGTCACATTGAGCGGAAGTTCATCGACGAACTGCACCTTCGTCGGGCACTTGTAGCGCGACAATTTCTTGTGCGAGTGGTCGATGATCGACTCTTCGTCGAGGTGAACACCGGGCGCCGCGACAACGAACACCTTCACCGTCTCGCCGGTGTGTGGATGTGCCACACCCACCACGGCACACGCCCTCACATCCGGATGTTCGGCTATGACCGACTCGACCTCGGCGGGGTAAACGTTGAAGCCGGACACGATGATGAGATCCTTCGCACGGTCGACGATGAAGAGGTTCCCCTCGTCGTCGGCAACGGCGATGTCGCCGGTGCGCAACCACCCATCGGGGGTGAGCACGCGCGCCGTTGCTTCGTCGTCGTGCCAATAACCACGGAAGACGTTCGCTCCCCTCACCCAACTTTCACCCTCGTCGCCGGGCAATGCGTCGTCTCCCGCTTCGTCGATGATGCGGATCGTGACACCGCCAACCGGTACGCCGATCGACCCCCGCGGCGAACGAACCGCGCCGTCGACGATGCGCGCAGTCGTGACGACGGGCGATGCTTCCGTGAGGCCATAGCCCTCGGCGAGAACGATTCCGCACTTCGATTCCAACAACGACGCCATGTCCTCGGGCATCTTCGCTGCACCAGTGACGGCAAGCCGCACCGACGACATCGAGACTCGATCAACGCCGGGCATTTGCACAAGTGCGGCCCACATCGCGGGGGCACCGGCCATCACCGTGACATTGCGCTCGATGATCGTCTCAACCGCACTCGCCGGGTCGAACCGCTCGACGAGCACGATGGTTCCGCCCGTTGCCATCACGCACCCGAACATCACGTTCAGACCGAAGATGTGGAACATCGGAAGCACACCGAACGACAGGTCATCGGCGTACATCGGGGTCGCCTCGATGGTGCTGCGAATGTTCGAGAGCAAATTGCCGTGCGACAGCATTGCGGCTCGCGGTGCGCCGGCCGTTCCGCTGGTGAAGATGAGCACGGCGAGCTCATCGGGATGCACGTGCGCTTCGGGTGCCTCGACGCCGGTGCGCACCATGTCGTCGACGGTGTCAGCGGTGAGAACGTGTTCCACCGTCGGCACACCCGTCGCGGCGATTCGCGCCCACGACGGCGCCGCCGATGGTCCTACGACCACGGCCTTGGCACCAACTTCGTTGATCTCGCGCTCGAGTTCGGTCGGTGTGGCCGTCGGGTTCAGGGGAACGGCCACGGCGCCCATGCCGACGACCGCGAGATACGCAACGACGAAGTGACGCCCGTTGGCCGCCATGATTGCCACGCGGTCGCCCCGGGTGACGCCGATTCCCTGCAGAGCTCCGCGAAACCGGCGCACCTGGCCGACGAGTTCGCCGTAGGTCGTCGGACGTCTACGGCTGATGAGCGCTACTTTTTCCGCGGCATGGCCGACGATGATGCCCGCCAGATTGTCGGGAACGGTCTCGCTTGTCGGCATTCTTCCCCCGAGGCTCGTCAGAGCATCAACAACTGAACGATGCCCGCCACGAGAATGACCCCGATCAACAACGCAATCGTCAGGGTGGTGGCGGGCCTCACGGTGCCAACCTAGTGGCGCGGGCCGTCGGGGGCGATCCTGCCGAGCGAAACCCGCGTCGTCGCGTCGTTTCCGCCCGGTTGTGCGGCACGCAGCACCACTTGGTCACCGCTTCCCAGTCCGACATCGCGGGCGGCCGAATCCTGGCGCTTGGAGAGCGCGAGCATGCCGTATGAATCAATGACAAGTCCGAGCGCGCCCTCGGAGATGTCGTCGAAAGCGGTCACCACGGCGGCGCTGCGTTCCACACCGTCGACGACGACGGTGAGTCGCCGCGACGCACCTGCCAAAGTCGCCACATCTTCCGGACCTATGTTCAACTGGCAGTTGCCGTAGATATCGACCCACGTGACCTCGGCAAGGATCTCGGCATCGCCCACCTGCGCAAGACCCACGAGGCCCGGCATGAGAATGTCAGGGTCGACAACGTCACCGAGTTCGTCGAAGGCGACACCGTTGCAAAGATGCGCCGCGACCGGGGCGAAGATGTCGCGTCCGGCGAACGTGGCGCCCGGCGCAGGTAGATGCAGTTCTGTGTTCGACAGCACGACCGCACGCTCGACACCGCCCACCATTGCGGCGGCCGGCACGAGCAGCCCGTTGTCCGGCCCAACGAGAACACCTTCGCCGCCCGCGACTTCGAGCGCGATCATCCGTCGCTTCGTGGCAACGCCGGGATCGACGACCGCAACGACGACACCGCGCGGCACGTACTGGATTGCACGCGCCAACATGAGAGAACCTGCACGCACGTCGTAGGCACGCACGTTGTGGCCGATGTCGGTGATGCGCACGTGAGGTGCGATGTCGGCAATGACCGACTTCATCACGCCGACGAACTCATCGTCGAGGCCGTAGTCGGTGAGCAGCGCAACGTGGTCGAAGGACGGATGTGTGCTCACGCACCAAGTGTGTCGCATGAGCGAAGGAAAATTTCCCTCACCAAAAAATCACGCGAGAAAAACGAAGGGGTCGGTGTCAACCCCCCGATGACACCGACCCCCCGGCGCGGCCCTTTCGGGCGCGACTCCCGACCGGCGAACCGGTCGGTGATCTGTCCCAAACCATACGACCTCGACTGGGGGTGGGAAAAGCGGCGCGGCGCTTTTTCACAAAAAAGTTCCGCACTCGTGCAAAGTTGCACAAGGCATGAGCGTCGCGAATTTTTACTGCTTAATTCGTTGCGCGCTACGAACCGAGTTCGATACTGCGTGCCGTCGCGGCGCGGACCGCAGCAAAGAACGCCTCACGGCCACCCGCCGCGGACAATGCAGCCAGACCGGCGGCCGTCGTTCCGTTGGGCGACGTCACGTTCTCGCGCAGGCGCGTCGGTGAATCCGGACTCTCTGCGAGCAACGTTCCCGCACCGAGAAAGAGTTGGCGCACCAAAGCCTCGGCGGTCTCGGCCGCCAGACCCTCGGCAACCCCGGCGGCGATCATCGCCTCGGCGACATAGAAGAGGTACGCGGGACCCGAACCCGTGAGGCCCGTGACCGCGTCGAGCAGCGACTCGTCGACCCGCAACGCGAGACCCACGCTGCCAAGTACCTCGGCGGCAAACGCCTCGGCCTCCGCGCCACACCCTTCGCCCAGGGCAAAACCCGAGGCACCCTTGCCCACGAGCGCTGGGGTGTTGGGCATGGCGCGAATGACCGCGACGCCGTGGCCGGCGGCGGCCGTCAGTTTTGCGAGGGTCACGCCCGCGGCAATCGACAACACCGTCGTTGCGCCGGCGTCGACGGTGGCGCGGGTCGCGGCTGCGGCGTCGGCGGGCTTCACGGCGATGACCGCGTTCGCACACCCAACCACTTCACCGGCGATCGTGGATCCGGGGAACTGTGCCGCGAGCGCCGTGCGCTTCGATGCATCGACTTCGACGATGGTGAGGTCTGCCGCGGCAAGACCGCCGGCAACGAGACCGCGCGCAAGCGCGCCACCCATGTTCCCGCCGCCAATGATCGCAATGCCCCCGTTGATCATGTGCGCAGGCTAGTTCCGAACTGTGGGCGACTACGGCCGGTTTAGGCGTCGAAGCGGCTGGCAAAGCCGATGCGGATGAGCACCGGGAAATGCCGTTCGACCGTGGCATACAGCGTGCCGAGCACACGGTCGAGTTCGGGCTCATTGACGCCCGAAAGCAACAGTTCGCCGCGCAGGAAGAGCGCGTCTTCGACGCCGATCGAAAATGCCGCACCCACCATCTTGTTGCTGCGGCGCAACGCCTGTTCGTAGACCTCGGCGGCGTTTTCCTCGGGAGCTGGCATTACATAGGTCTCGTATTGCAACGTGCGTTGGCCGAGGGTGAGCCACACCGTCGTGAATTCTTTTTCCTCGCCTTGCATGCGCACGAACCAGTGCATGTCATCGTCGGGGTCGCATCCAACGGCGAGGCACAACGAGTTGTTCTCCTTGTACGTTGCCAGCCATTCGTCGATTTGTCGGGCGAGAATGCCACGGTCGGCGTCGGCCCAAATTTCACTCACGGTGAACACCGACAGACAACACGGTGACTACCGACAGACAACACGATGACTACCGACAGACAACACGGTCACGTGAAGTCACGTCGGCATACGCACGACGCAAACGAGCCGCGGCAAAGCTCCAGGTGTAACGACGCGCCTTCTCAGCGGCTCGTGCTCCCATCGTGGCGGCATCGATCGGGTTGGCGAGGATGCGGTCGACGTGGCTTGCAAAAACGTCGGGGCTACGGTCGGCAACGAGGTGGCCCGTCACGCCGTCGTCGATGATGGTGATGAGGCCACCGACGCCACTGGCCACGACGGGAACACCACACGCCGCGGCTTCCAGCGCGACGAGACCGAAACTTTCACTGCGCGATGGCACAATGACGACGTCGGCCGCCCGGTAGTAGGTCGAGAGCATGTGGTGCGCCTGCGGCGCGACGAAATCGACGCGGTTGGCCACGCCGAGAGACTCAATCAGCGACCTGATGCGCACAACCTCAGTTTCGCCTTCGTTACCGCTGGCTCCGCCGACAACGACGAGTCGTGTGCGACGGTCGGCGAGTCGTGCGAGGGTTTCGACCGCAACGTCGAGGCCCTTCAACGGTTGGATTCGACCTACGAAGAGCATGACGGGAACGTCAATCGGAAGTCGCAGAGCGTGACGCGCCCCGCGCTTTTCACCCGGGGCGAAGAACGCGTGCTCGACGCCAGGTGCGACGATTTCGATCGTCCCCGGTGGCGTGCCGCAGAGCGACCTGAACTGTCGCTCTTCCTCGGTGCACGACACACAGATTGCATCGGTACATCCGATGATCGAGGACTCGGCGTTCTCGCGCGAGACGGGTTCGGGGTCGCCTCCCTGCGCCTTCACTCGCGCGAAGGTGTGGAAGGTCATCACAAGGGGCAGGTTGAGTTCGTGCTTGAGACGGTGACCCGCAATGCCCGACAGCCAGTAATTTCCGTGCAGAACGTCGGTGCCACCCGTTGCAGAAATGTGATCGCGCACACCGTCGGCAAACGAGTCGACAACCGAGACGAGGTCGTTCTTCGGTAGATCGAAATCGCCCGCATCGATGTGCACGACGCGATGGTTCGGTTCGACGTTGACGACCCGGGGCAGATCGGGTCGCCAGGCACGCGTATAAGTGGTGCAGTCGAGACCCGCGTGGGCGAGTGCCGAGACGAGTTCGCGGACGTAAACGTTCATTCCGCCGCCGTCGCCGATACCCGGCTGGGCCAACGGCGAGGTGTGCATGGAAAGAATAGAAACGCGCTTCATGTCAACTTGCTGCCGGATTCACGTAGGTGCGGTAGACGCTGAGGAGCGAATTCTTCTGCTCGGTCGAAAGAAGCGGGTCTGCGAGCACGGCTTCTTCCACCGATGGGGTCGCCGCCGGCGCACGGGAGCTGTCACCGTCGAGGATGCCGGCACGCACGTACAGCGTTTCGGCAGAGACATGCAGTGCACGTGCAATCTGCTGGAGAATTTCGGCAGAGGGCTTGCGCAGGCCGCGCTCGATCTGCGAGAGGTAGGGATTCGACACGCCGGCCAGGCGGGAAAGATCGCGTATCGACTGCTGGGTGGCTTCGCGGCGTTGCCGGATGAAGTCACCGAGGTCGATGAGACGCTTGTCCACCCCGTCTGTCTAGTGACGAATTGTCGGAATGGCTACTTGGGCGAAATACCCGAAAGATCGGGTATTTCGAGGATGTCAGTCGAGAAGGCTGTCGACCGTTGCGCCACCGCTCTTGTAGCGCTCGACGAGTTCGCGGCTCAACGCATCGATGCGGCCAAAGAGGGCCTTGCGTTCCGTCGAACGCTCGCCTTCGAATGCGGCAAGGGCGGACTCGAGTGCACTCAGTTCGCCATCGTCAAGATCGGCGAAATCGGCGAAATGCAATCGATCACAGATGTCGGTGAGCTCGACCACCCGCGGGTGGTCGGCACTCACCGTGGTGTCACGCGGTGGTCGCGCCGACCCGGCGCCCTGTTGCTGGCCGAACACGGCGGCGAGTTCACCCGGCGCAGCACTTGCATGTGATCCCGCATCGCGACGGGCGCGTTCCTCGCGCACGATGTCGAGCCGGCCCTGCGCGATCCGTCGCACGAATGACACGACGTCTTCTTCTTCCTGCAACGTCGTGCGCAACGCGCGCAGTTCACCGAGTGACAGCGACGACGGATCGACGTTCGTGCCGGATGCGGATTCGTCTGAAGCGGCGATGTTCGTACTCTAGAACCCACCGGAAACCGGAGGGAGGACGGCAACCTCGTCGCCCGGGCCCACTGGTGCGCCGCGATCGGTCTCGTCGCCGTTGCACCACACCCGACACGTTGCGAGCACCGCGGCAAACCCCTCGCCGTAACGGACACACGCTTCGTCGAGCATTTCTCCGACCGTGGCGGCATCGATCACGTCGGAACCCCTTCCGGTGGCTTCGCGGGCCGCGGCAAAAAGTCTCAGAGTTGCCATGAATGCAGAGGGTATTGGCATCTCCGCAGCCAACGGAACGGCATAGCCTGCAAGACGTGACGGCAGCCCGATTTCTTCTCGTTCGTCACGGCCAGTCCGAATGGAACTCTGTCGGACGGATGCAGGGCCACGCCGACTCCCCCCTCACACCCGAAGGCCGACGCCAAGCGCAATCCGCGGCACGCAAACTGAAGGGCTTCGACTGGGTCACGTCGAGCGACCTCTCGCGTGCGCTCGACACCGCGGTCATCATCGCCCGCGAACTGTCGATACCGCGCCGGCCCGCCCATTCTGGCCTCCGCGAAGTCAATGTCGGTCCGTGGCAGGGCCTCACACGTCGTGACATCGAAAAGCAATTCCCCGGGTACATCGAGAATGACATGCGCCCACCCGGCTACGAAGCCGACGAGTCGGTGTTCGAGCGGGTGCGTGCTGCTCTCGTCGAATTTGCCGCGCCCGACAACGGCACGTCGAAGAAACCGACCGGCCTGCTCGTCACGCACAGCGGTGTCATCCGGGTGATGCGTCGAGTTCTCGACTGTCCCGACCAGCGCAATCATCGCAACCTCGAGGGTTGCTGGTTCACCGTCACGACGGACGGCACGGTGAACGTCGAGGAATCGGTCAACGTTCTGCGCAACGCAACGATCAGCAACACGCTCTGACGATGCGCCGCTTCGACGAATCGTTCTCGCCCGCCGTGCGCAACCACGTCGTCTTGCTGACGATCGCACGTACGACGGCGAACGCCTCGTACCGGTTCGCGCCGCCGTTTCTCGCCACGATCGCACGCGGTTTCGACATGTCGATTTCGCAAATGGGTATCGCCCTCACCGTGTCGGAACTCACCGGCCTCGCCTCACCCCTGATCGGACAGCGTGTCGATGCGATGACGAGGCGTCAAGCGATGCGGCTATCGCTTGCAGGTGTCGGCTTCGGTGCGATTCTTGCCGCGGTGGCACCGAACCTCGCGGTCTTCACCCTCGCCCTCATCCTCCTCGGTGGATCAAAGGTTGGCTTCGACGTTGCACTGAGCGCATGGATCGCCGATCACGTGCCCTGGAACAAGCGCAGCGCGGTCGTGGGATTCACCGAAATCTCATGGGCACTCGGCATGCTCGTCGGCGTCAGTTCACTCGGGCTCATCACGGCCGCAACCAACTGGCGATGGTCGTACGCACTCGGCGCAATCACCGTGCTCACTTTTGCCTGGCTGGTCAGCAACCGCCTCCCCGTGCATGACGACGTCAGTCACCATCACGACGAACCGACGGGTGGCGAACACGGTGTGTTGTTGCCGGGAAGTTGGCTCGCCATCGCCTCGTGTTTCACATTGATGGGTGCAATCCAATGCATCTTCGTGACGTTCGGTCCGTTCCTCGAGGACACGTTCGGTTTCTCCGAGGCCGGTCTTGCTGCGATGGGTTTCTCGCTCGGCCTCGCCGAACTGCTGTCATCCACGTCGAGCGCACGGTTCACCGATTTGTGGGGCAAGCAACGCAGCGTCGCCGTCGGCGCCGCGCTGATGGTGCCCGCCGCGTTGGTCATCGCCGGCCTCGGCGATCGGTTGGTGCCCGCTCTCATCGGCCTCGTGCTCGTCATCCTGGGTTTCGAGTTCGCAATCGTGAGCCTGCTTCCCATCGGAACGCAGTTGGTGCCCGGCCGCCGCGGACGCGGCATGGGTTTGTTGCTCGGCGCGGGAACCCTCGGACGTGCCGCGGTATCGATCGCCGCGACACGCCTCTACGACAACCACGGCGTCGGGCCCGCGGCCGTGGGCTCGGCCCTTTTCGCGACGGCAACCGCGCTTCTGATTCTCAGTCACTCACGGGTCAACCGCGGTACGCGTTCGTGATCGGCAGCCGCCGGTCCTTGCCGAACGCTTTCGTCGTGATGCGCACGCCCGGCGCACACTGACGGCGCTTGTACTCGTTCAGGTCGACGAGTCGTGCAATACGGCGCACCAGTGCTTCGTCGTGGCCGAGGGCGATGATGTCGCCGGCCGTCATGTCGTCTTCGACGTACATTTCGAGAATTGCATCGAGCACCTCGTAGGGCGGCAGTGATTGATCGTCGCGCTGGTCGGGACGCAATTCGGCGGACGGTGGCTTCTCGATGATCGCGTGCGGAATGATCTCACGACCCGCACGACGGTTGACGTGGTGGCACAGTTCGTAGACCGCCAGTTTGAACACGTCCTTGATGACGGCGAAACCACCAACCGAGTCCCCGTAGAGCGTGAAATAACCAACGGCCATCTCGCTCTTGTTGCCGGTGGTGAGCACCATCCATCCGTGCTTGTTCGAAAGCGCCATCACCACGGTACCGCGCACGCGGCTCTGCAGATTCTCTTCGGTGAGGTCCGCTGGCTTGCCGGCGAACGAGGCGTCGAGCATGTCGAGGTAGGCGGAAAAGGCCGGCTCAATTTCGATCGTCTGCAGATCGATGCCCAGATTTGCGGCAAGCTTCGCGGCATCCGTTCGCGAGCCTTCGCTTGAATAGCGCGAAGGCATCGACACGCAGTGCACGTGGTCGGCGCCCAACGCATCGACGGCGATCGCCGCAACCAACGCCGAGTCGATGCCGCCCGACAAAGCGAGCACCACGTCGGTGAAACCGTTCTTTCGCACATAATCGCGCGTTCCCAGCACCAAGGCGTCGTACACCTGTGCAAGATCGTCAGCTGGCGCACCGGATGCGCCGCCCGACACGGTGTCAACGGTGCCATCGTCGGAGATGTCGACGACCAAGAGATCGTCAGTGAAGAACGGGCTCTGCGCGACGACTGCACCCCGCGCATCGGCAACGAGCGACCCACCATCGAAGACGAGCTCGTCTTGTCCGCCGACCTGGTTGACGTACGCGAGCACCACACCGTTTGCACGGGCCCGCGCCGACACGAGGTCACGCCTCACCTCGGGCTTTTCGCGATGGAACGGCGAGCCGTTGATGCTGATGATGACGCGCGCACCCTGCGCTGCCTGGTGTGCAACGGGGCCTTCGGCCCACAGGTCTTCGCAGATCGACACCGCGATGCTGTGACCCGCGACATCGAAGATCGGCTGGTTGTCGGGGCCGGGAACGAAATAGCGCTCTTCGTCGAACACGCTGTAGTTGGGCAACAGTTGCTTGCGGTAAATGCCGAGCAACTTGCCGTCGCGCGCGACGGCCGCGGCATTGAACAACAAACGCTCGGTCACGCCGTTCACGGACATCTCGGCGTGGTCGACGAAACCGACCACGAGGGTCGTCGCACCCGTCGCTGCGACGAGCGCATCGAGTGCGGCACGGTTGTCGGCGATGAAACCGGGTTTCAGCACGAGGTCCTCGGGTGGATAGCCCGTGACCGCGAGTTCGGGGAACGCAACGACATCGCAACCCGCCGCGGCGGCCGCGGCGTAGGTACGGGAAATCACAGCGGTGTTGTCCGCCAGATTTCCCACAGTGGGGTTGAATTGGGCCAGGCCGAGGCGCAGTTTCGCCACGGCGTGAGGCTACCGACGGGCCAAACGGTGTGCGTCTTTACACAGCGTTCACAATCGGGACACGGAAGGGAAACTGCCCCACGGCAGGATGAGGACCGTTCAGAACCCCTCATTGTGAAGGAGACCCCAAGTGCCCTATCAGGCGGAATACATCTGGATCGACGGCACCGAGCCCACGCCGCTGCTGCGTTCAAAGACCAAGATCTTGAAAGACGGCGTGACGACACCTCCGGAGTGGGGGTTCGACGGTTCATCGACCGAGCAGGCAACCGGCGACAAGTCCGACTGCGGTCTGAAGCCCGTGTTCTGGTGCCCTGACCCGATTCGTGGCGGCAAGAACATCCTCGTTCTCTGCGGAGTCATCCTCGCGCAAACCGGCGAACCGCACCCGACGAACACGCGCGCTGCATGCGTCGCTGCCGCCGAGAAGTACAAGTCGGCCGAAATGATCTACGGCATCGAGCAGGAATACACGATGATGCGCGTCGACGGCACGCCGTTCGGTTTCCCCGCAGGCGGCGGCATGCCCGCTCCGCAGGGCCCGTACTACTGCGGCGTCGGCGCGGGTCGCGTCGTTGGTCGTCAGATCATCGAAGAGCACACCGAGGCCTGCATGGAAGCCGGCCTGTTGATCGAAGGCACGAACGCCGAAGTGATGCCCGGTCAGTGGGAATTCCAGATCGGCGCAGCCGACGCGATCACCGTGTCCGACCACCTCACCGTTGCGCGTTGGTTGCTCCACCGCATCGCCGAGGATTACGACGTCGTCATCTCGCTTGCCGCCAAGCCCCAGAGGGGCGACTGGAACGGCGCGGGTGCACACACGAACTTCTCCACGAAGGCGATGCGCGATGACAAGGACATGAAGGCGATCACCGCCGCATGCGAGGCCATCGGCACCCGCGTCATGGAACACGTCGAGAACTACGGCCACGACATCCAGAGCCGCCTCACGGGCAAGCACGAAACTGCGCCCTGGAACAAGTTCAGCTACGGCGTTTCGCACCGCGGCGCCTCGATCCGCATTCCGTGGACCGTGGCACGCGACGGCAAGGGCTACGCGGAAGACCGCCGCCCGAACGCCAACTGCGACCCCTACGTCGTCACCCGTCTCATCCTCGAGACGGTTTGCGGCGCCTGATCAACCGTCCAACGGCCAATCAATTCAGCAGTTCCGGGGGCCTTCGGGCCCCCGGTTCGCATTTTGGCCGACCAGATTCACCGATAACAACGGCAGACTTGGGAGATGAGCGAGATGCTCGAACAACAAGACCAGCAGCGTGACTACGTCCTTCGTACCGTCGAGGAACGAGGCGTGCGCCTCGTGCGACTGTGGTTCACCGACATCCTCGGCAACCTGAAGTCGTTTGCCATCAGTCCGGCCGAACTGGAAAACGCGCTGATCGACGGCATGACCTTCGACGGTTCGTCGATCGAGGGTTTCAGCCGCGTGCAGGAAGCCGACGTGCTGGCGATTCCCGACCCGAACACCTTCGAGGTGCTGCCATGGGCCGACCCGAAGGGCACCGAGGCGCGCGTCTTTTGCAACATCCACAACCTCGATGCGACTCCGTTCCACGGCGACCCGCGCCAGGTGTTGCGCCGCAACCTCGATGCCGCGGTTGCGAAGGGCTTCTCGTTCTACGTCGCTCCCGACATCGAATACTTCTATTTCGCACCGCCGAAGGCCGGTGAGATTCCCCAACCGCTCGACGAGGGCGGGTTCTTCGACCTCACCACGTCCGACATGGCAACGTCGCTGCGCAAGGAAACGATCCGCACCCTCGAGACGATGGGAATCCCCGTCGAGTACAGCTTCCACGAAGATGCCCCCAGCCAGCACGAAATCGACCTGCGCCACACCGACGCGTTGACGATGGCCGACAGCGTGATGACCTTCCGCCTCGCAGTGAAGGAAGTTGCCGCGGCACACGGTGTGCACGCGACGTTCATGCCAAAGCCCCTCGAGGGCGTGCAGGGTTCGGGCATGCACCTGCACCTCTCGCTCTTCCGTGGCAGTGACAATGCGTTCTACGACGAGGCCGATCCGTACAACCTCTCCGCAACGGCAAAGTCGTTCATGGCCGGCCTTCTTCGCCATGCCGCCGAGATCACGGCGGTCACCAACCAAACCGTGAACAGTTACAAGCGGCTCGTTCCCGGTTTCGAGGCACCGGTGCACATCTCGTGGGCACGCAACAACCGCAGTGGCCTCATCCGCGTACCCGTACCGAAGAAGGGCAACCCTCTCGCCACCCGCATCGAGTACCGCTCACCCGACCCCGCCGCGAACCCGTATCTCGCGTTCTCCGTCCTGCTCGCAGCGGGAATGAAGGGCATCGCCGAGGGCTATGAACTTCCCGTCGAGGCCGACGCAAACCTGTTCGAAATGGACGACACCGCCCTCACCAAGTTGGGGATCGGCCAGTTGCCGCAGTCGTTGTCCGATGCCGTCAACTTGATGGAGCGTTCGGAACTCGTCCACGACGCGCTGGGTGAACACATCTTCGAGTGGTTCCTGCGCAACAAGCGCAACGAGTGGCGTGGCTACAAGACCCAGGTCACACCCTTCGAGATCAACCGCTACCTGAGGTCGCTCTAGCCGATGGCCTCCGCCTCGCCCGATTTCCTCGTCGTCTGGCCCGACCCGCCCGCCGCCGACCTCGCACGAACGCTCGACCTCGCCGGCTACCGGTGGAAGGCCGTCGCATCACCGGAAGAGGCACTTGAACACGAGCCAGCCGGTGGCTGGGCCGGGGCAGTGGTGACGTGCGATCAGAACCCCGAGGGTGCGTGGGCGTTTTGTCGTGTACTGCGTCGCCGCGACGCAATGCCTGCGCCGATTCTTCTCCTCATCTCCGGCGCCGAACTCGGGCAACTGGAAATGCGCGACGATTCCTTCGACGACTTTTGCCTCACGCCTTTCCATCCGCGTGAACTCGAAGCGCGCCTGCGTCACCTGACCTACTCCGAGGCTGCGGTCATGCGTGCCGAACTCATCGAGTACGGCGGTCTTGTTTTGAACCTCGAGACCTACCAGGCGACGTTCGAGGGCAACTCCCTCGACCTCACCTTCATGGAGTACGAACTGCTCAAGTTCCTCGCGCAGAACCCCGGCAAGGTGTTCACACGCGAGATGCTGCTCTCGCGTGTGTGGGGCTACGAGTACTACGGCGGCGCACGCACGGTCGACGTTCACATTCGTCGCCTGCGCGCAAAACTGGGCGAGGAACACGCCAACCTCATCCAGACCGTGCGCAGCGTCGGCTACCGCTTCGGTCAGTCACGCTGGAACGGCTGATCAGCCGCGCAGGGCTTCGACGCCCAAGAGAACGGCGAACACGAAGAACGCCACCGCTGCGCCGACCTTGATGGCGCGCCCGGGAAGGTGCGAACCAAGCGCCCGACCAACGACGATCGCCAGTGCGTCGGCGGCAACCATTCCGAGCGTCGAGCCGAGCCAAGTTCCCACCACTCCTTCGCGGGTTGCGAGGGTGACGGTGGCGAGCATCGTCTTGTCGCCGAGTTCGGCGAGGAAGAACACCGTGCCGACGCTCACCAACACGTTGCGTGTCGTCTTCCTGGCACGCTCCTCGTCTTCGCTCGTTAATTCGTCGCCGCGCAGGGTCCACAGTCCGAACACGACGAATGCGAGAGCGGCGATCGCGTTGATCGGCCGTGTTGGCAAAGCGGCGCCCACGACGGCACCGATCGCCACGGACGCAAGGTGAACGATCGCGGTGGCGATCGTGATTGCAACGAGAACGGGAAGCGGCTTGTAGCGCGTCGCAAAAGCGAGTGCCATCAACTGGCTCTTGTCGCCGAGTTCGGCGACGAAGATGACACCGAAACTGACGAGGAATGCACTCAACCGGCGACTTTCTGGATGCGCCGCGAGATCGTCGAGTGCAGACGCAACATTTCGTCCACCCGGCGGCTGACCAGTTCGCCGTTGCGCACCACGGGCCGACCGTGAACGATGGTGTCGCGTGCGGCGACGGGACCGCATCGAAGCCACGCCTCGACGGGATCGGCCACGGCACCGGCAAACGGTGGGCCGGTGAGCGACCACACCGCAATGTCGCCGACGGCACCGACGCTGAGTTCGCCGATTTCGCCGATGCGACCGAGACAACCAGCACCGCCGGTGGTTGCGCACTCGAGTGCCATGCGAGCGGTGCCGGCATCAGCACCATTGCGCAACTTGGCGAGGAGCATCGCCTGTCGGGCCTCGAGCCACAGCGATGCACTGTCGGCGGAGGCGGAACCGTCGACGCCAAGACCGACGTGCACACCTGCGGCACGCAGGTCGACGACGGGTGCGATGCCCGAGGCGAGGATGAGGTTGCTGCTGGGACAATGGGCCGCACCGATTCCCGCGCGGCCGAGACGCTGCACTTCGTCGTGGTTGGGCATCACGCAGTGAGCCACCCACGTGCGATCGGTGCACCAGCCCGTGCGTTCCAGGTATTCCGTCGGCCGGCAACCGAACGTGGCAACCGAAAAGTCGTCGTCTTCACTGTTCTCGGCAAAGTGGGTGTGCAGACGCACATCGAGAGATTCGGCCAACTCGGCCGACCGACGCATCAGATCTTCGGTCACGCTGAAAGGTGAACACGGTGCAAGAGCGACGCGCACCATCGCACCGTGCGACCTGTCGTGGTGTTTGGCCACTGCTTCGGCCGATTCCGCGAGGATCGTGTCGTCGTCTTGCACTACATGGTCGGGGGGCAGGCCGCCGTCCTTTTCCGACAGCGACATCGACCCGCGTGTCGGATGGAAGCGCACACCAATGTCGCGCGCCGCTGCGATCTCCGCGCCGAGGAGGTCGCCCGCGCCACGCGGAAAGAGATAGAGGTGGTCGGTGGAGGTGGTGCAGCCCGACAACGCAAGTTCTGCAAGACCCACCCACGCACTGACATGCACCGCCTCTTCGTCGATGGCCGCCCACAGCGGATACAGCGTCTTCAGCCAACCGAACAACGCCGCGTTCGTCATCGGCGGATAGGCACGCGTCAGGTTTTGGTAGAGGTGGTGATGTGTGTTGACGAGACCCGGTGTCACCAGACAATCGGTTGCGTCGATCACCGTGTCGGCATCGGGTGCGAGATCGGTCGCCGAGCCGACACCCGAGACGAAACCGTTCGTGACGGCAACCCAACCACCGGGGATTTCACGTCGCGTCGCGTCGACTGTCGCAACGAGCAGCGCATTGCGCACCAGCAGATCGGCGCGCGCCACGGTCAGACGTTGGTGTCGAGGAGTTCGCTGTCGGCGTGGCGGGCCTCGCCGTCCTTCCACAGAAGGTGACCGAGCACTGCCGCAATGCCGGCAGTCGACAGACCGACGATGATCGGGAACGCGAGGAGAGCGAGAACGATGACGATTGCGCCCGGCATGGATGTCACCGTAGCGGCTTGTATGCCCAGGCTTCGATTTCCACCTGGCCGCCCATCGGAAGGGCCGCAACTCCGATGGTGCTGCGCGCCGGACGGCTCTTGCCGAATCCGGCGACGTAGGCCTCGTTGAACGTGGCGAAGGTGTCCATGTCGGTGAGGAAGCACATTGTCTTCTTGACGTCGTTGATGGTGACGCCTGCCTCGGCGAGACGCGCCTTCAGATTCACCATGGCCTGTGCGGTTTGTGCGGATACGCCCTTTTGCATCACGCCATCCTTCAGGCCCAACTGACCCGAGACGATCACCCAATCACCGGCGCGCACGACGGGGGTGTACGGACCCACGGGTGCTGCAGCCTTTGCTGCTGGTTTCTTGGCTGCCGCTTTCTTCGGTGTCTTCTTCGCTGCGGGCTTCTTTACTGCGGACTTCCTTGATGCGGTCTTCTTCACTGCCATGCCGCAACCTTATAGTTCGAACATGGTGAATGTCTCGTGCACGACAGGTCTGTCACGCCGGCAGTTCATCCAACGTGGCATCGGTGTCGGAGCCGCTGCATTCGTTGCGCCAACCCTTTTCTCGGCCTGTGGTGGCGGCGACGGTTCCGGACTCGACCTGTCAGACATCGATCTCGTCAAGCGTTTCCCCGGTTACGTTCTCGTTCCCGGACGGCTGCGGCTCCCGTATTCGCTTGCCGGCGCCGACGGTTTTCTCACGGCCGATACCGGTGTCGACATTCCTGCCAGCTTGAGTTTTGGCATCACCGACATCGACGGCAACGGGATCGGTCTCGAGGACCCGTTGATTGTCTCGTCGCACGTCACCGACGTACCCCAGCCGTACTGGCCCCTCGAAGTCACCATCGACAAGCCCGGTCTGTACGTCGTCAACCTCGTGGGCAGCGACAAACCCGGGTCATCCATTCAGATCTTCGATCGCTCGGAGGTTGCGATTCCTCTCGTCGGGGATCCGCTGCCACCCGTCGACACACCAACGGTGGGCGATGCACGCGACGTCGACCCCATCTGCACGCGCGAGCCCGCCTGCCCGCTTCACGATGTGACGTTGCGCGAAGCGTTGACACTCAGCAAGCCGGTCGCCTACCTGCTCGGCACCCCCGCGTACTGCCAGACGGGAACCTGCTCTCCGGCGCTCGATGCGATTCTCGACGTTCGCGAGAAAGTCGGCGACGCGGTCACGTTCATTCACGCCGAGATTTACACCGACCGCACGGCGACAACTCCGGCCAAAGCCGTGACCGCTTACAACATGAAATACGAACCGGCGCTGTTCATCACCGATGCGCAAGGTGTGTTAACCGATCGCCTCGATGCGATCTTCGATGCAAAAGAAGTGCGGGCGGTGTTCGCCCGCAACGGAATCAGCTGAAGCTGTTGCCGCAGCCGCAGGTGCGTGTTGCGTTCGGGTTGTTGATGGCAAACCCGGCTTCCTGCAGGCCGTCCTTGTAGTCGAGGCTTGCACCCTCGAGCAACTGCGCCGACGCAGGGTCGACGATCACCCTCACGTCGCCGAACGTGGCGAGCGTGTCGTCGGTCGCGACGTCGCCGTCGAAATACATCTCGTACGAGAAGCCCGAGCATCCGCCCGGACGCACCGCCACGCGAAGGGCGAGGTCGCTGGCGCCCTCGGCCTCGAGCAGTTGCTTGACCTTCGTTGCTGCTGCATCGGTGAGAGTGATCATGAGAAAAATGATACCGATACATTTGGGGCATGGAAAGCGCACCCGACAGAAATTCGGGCACACCAACGGGGTCTGTGCCCTCCCCCGACGCGGTACGTAACTTTCTGCGGGCCGTCATCGACCCGGAACTCGGCGACAACGTGGTCGACCTTGGGATGGTCGGTGATGTGACCGTTGGCGACGACGGCGTCGTTCACATCGGCTTCAAACTCACGATCAAGGGCTGCCCGCTGCGCGCTCAACTGAAGAAGGACATCGAGTCGCGCCTCGAGGTTCACCCTGCCGTGACGAAGGTCGTCATCGACTGGGGCGAAATGACCGCAGACGAACGAACGGCCGTCATGACCCGTGCCCGCTGGAACGCCCGCGAAAACGCCGCCGAGACCGCGGTTCCCGTCAACGCCCGCGTTCTCGCCATTGCGAGTGGCAAGGGTGGTGTCGGCAAGAGTTCCGTCACCGTCAACCTCGCCGCGGCACTCGCCGCGCGCGGCGCAACCGTGGGCGTGCTCGATGCCGACATTTGGGGCTTTTCGATTCCGCGCATGCTCGGCATGCCCGACCGTCTTCAGGCCGAACGTGTCGAGGGCCGCGACAAACCAATGATCCTGCCGAACGAGCGACGTGTCGGCGATGGCTTGCTGAAAGTGGTGTCGACGGGAATGCTCGTCGACGACGAAGGCACCGCACTCATGTGGCGCGGGCTCATGCTCACCAAGGCGGTCGAACAGTTTTTGAACGACGTCGATTGGGGACATCTCGACTATCTGCTCATCGACATGCCACCCGGCACGGGCGATGTGCAGATGGGCCTTGCCCGCATGTTGCCCCGCACCGATCTGCTGATCGTCACCACTCCCGCCATCTCCGCCCAGAAAGTGGCCATTCGCGCGGCCGACATGGCACGTCGCAGTTTCCTGCGTGTCGCGGGTGTCATCGAAAACATGAGCCACTTCCAGTGTGATCATGGTGAGTCGTATCCGCTTTTCGGAGTCGGTGGCGGTCGTGCACTCGCCGACGAGATTGGCGTTGAGTTGCTTGGTCAGGTGCCGATCGAACCCACCGTCGCCGCGGGTGGCGATGCGGGTGAACCCGTCGCGTTGCACGACACGGGTGAAGCCGCACGAATCTTCAACGAGATTGCCTCGCGCCTCGCCGAACAGACAGTGTCATTCGAAGCGATGTCGGGCTGCAGCGCGCGCGACGAAAACGACGGCGTTGCGGTGTCGATCCGACCGCGAGACTGACTAGTCGGGCAACTCGTCGTAACCCGGTTCATCGGGCATCACGACGGCCGTCACCTTGCCTTCGTCGTTCACGCGCAACCGAGGAATGATCGCAGGAGGAATGCCCACTTTCATCGCAGCCGCGAGGGCCTCGTCGGCGGTGTTGTGCGGAACGAGGAACTCGAGGTTGCGGATGGTGGGCGGAATCATTGCGAGCTCCCCCCGCTTGAACCGTTCGAGCGCCTCGGTCGGCGAAGCCCAGAGGCTTTCGATCGTCTCGCCGTCGTCGTGCAGTGGATCCTGCGCCTGGGGTGCGCGGGCGAGGAAGAACCGCGTGTCGAATCGGCGAACCTCGCCCTTCGGGGTGATCCAGTGGCTGACGTAGCGAATCGCATCGGTGGCGAGTCGCAACGACTCGCGGTCGCACAGTTCATGGAGACCCAGGCTGCCGTCGTGGATGTGGTGCCTGTAATCGGCAAAACGCTCCGCCAGATCCGGGTCGTCGAACCGCACCGGCTCGCCCGTCGATGCGTGGCGTGCCAGCAGAACCCCCGCTTCTTCGAAACACTCGCGGATTGCAGCGACCCAGTACGCAAGACCACCCGATGGCAACTGCAGTAAACGACTCGCCTCGGCGTCGGTGAGTCCATCGCAGAGATGTTCGATGTGATCACCGCCGTCGACATCGTCGACCTTGCCACCCGGGAAGACGTACATCCCTCCGGCAAACACAGCGTTGAGCGTGCGCCGCAGCATGAACACCTCGATGTCGTGCGTTGCATCGTCGTCACGCACGAGCATCACGGTTGCCGCGGGCTTCACCGGCACGTCGTCGTGAATTTCGCGGTCGCTCGATGCACGGTGCTTCATGGTTCGATCTCCTTCGGTGGAGTTGCAGGTCCGCGATTGTCGAAAGTGCCGTGTACGTCATGGACACGACCGTTGTCGACGATGCGACCGCTGTAGGTGGCGACGACACGAATCTTCTTCCCGTTGCGGCGACGCAGCCCCGAGCGCAACAACAACCGGAACGGTGGCAGAAGAAGCAGCAGGCCAACCACGTCGGTGACGAACCCGGGAACCACCAGCAACAGACCCGCGAGCAACAAACACACGCCGTCGAGAAGCTCGTTCGATGGCATGTTTCCCGCCACGACCTGTTCCTGCATCCGGCGCAGCACGCGCAGACCCTCGCGCTTCACCAGTACTGCACCGATGGCCGACACCAGCAAGAGGAGGGCGATCGTCGGAAACACTCCGAGCCACGACCCCACCTTGATGAGCGCATAGATCTCGGCAAGGGGAAGCGCGACGAAAATAAGGAAGAAGACGACCACCGACAGGCAGGCTAGCCACCGTTCGGGAAGCCCATTAGGTTGGCGCGCGTGAGCGAGCGTCCACCTTCCGTCGACTCCCTTGCACGCGTCGTCACGGCCGGTTCATCCCTTCCGCACTCTCTTGCGGTGCGTTGCGCGCGGCTGGCCATCGCGGGCGGTGGGGACTTCGAAAACGTTGCAATGAACCTTGCCCGGGGTCTCGAACTATCGCTCGTACAGCCCGTCATCAATGCAACGGGGGTGCTCCTCCACACCAATCTCGGACGCGCGCCACTTGATTCATCGTTTTTTGGGTTCGATCGCGCCGCCCGACCGACGTCGCTGGAATTCGACCTGAACACCGGCAACCGTGGTTCGCGTCTCACGGCCGTTGCCACGTTGCTCGCCGAACTCACGGGCGCGGAGGACGCGCTCGTCGTCAACAACAACGCGGCCGCGGTGTTGCTCGTCGTCGGTGCTCTGGCAGCCGGTCGTGATGTCGCAGTGTCGCGTGGGGAAAGCGTGGAGATCGGCGGGGGTTTCCGCATTCCGGAGGTTCTCGAACAATCCGGTGCTCGGCTCGTCGACGTGGGCACCACCAACAAGACGCGTGCATCTGATTACGAGCGCGCCATTGCAAAGCGAGGCAACGACATCGCGCTCATCATGCGCGTGCATCCATCGAATTTTCACATCGAGGGTTTCACCCAACAGCCCTCGCTTGGTGAACTCTCCGCTCTCGGCGTGCCCGTTGTTTCCGACATCGGGTCGGGTCTTCTCGACGCCCGGTGTCCGTGGGTCGAGGGCCCACCCCCTGCGTGGCTGCACGGTGAACCCGCGGCACGCCAGGCGCTTGCCGATGGTGCGGCACTCGTGACCTTCAGCGGCGACAAGCTGATGGGCGGCCCCCAATGCGGCATCATCGCCGGTCGCGCCGACCTCGTTGCCGCGTGCCGTGCACACCCATTGATGCGCGCGCTGCGTCCCGGTGGTCAGACGCTCATCGCACTACAACAGGTTCTCCTTGCCTTCGCCGCCAAACGCGCGTGCACCGAGGTTCCGTTCTGGGCGATGGCGACGTCGACTCTCGAGTCGGTGCATAAACGCGCCGAGGCCGCCGTCGACGCACTCGGTGCAGAGCGTACGTATGCACTCGGAGCACGTGTTGACACAACCGACGCCGTTCCCGGTGCGGGAAGCACACCCGGTGCAAAGATTGCGTCGGCAGCGATCGTGGTCGACGGCGACCGGTGCGCGCAACTCAGGGCGTGCACGATTCCCGTGATCGCACGACGCGACGGTGACCGCACCGTGCTCGACCTGCGTTCCGTGGCACCCGCCGACGATGCAGCCGTTGTCGAATTCCTTGCGTCACTGACCGCGTTATGACGGTCGTCGCCACGGCCGGACACGTCGACCACGGGAAAACCTCACTCGTTCGCGCCCTCACCGGCATCGATACCGACCGCCTTGCCGAGGAGAAGCGTCGTGGCCTCACCATCGACATCGGTTTTGCGCACGTCGACGATCTCTCGTTCGTCGACGTCCCCGGCCACGTGCGATTTCTCCGCAACATGCTCGCCGGCGTCGGCGGCATCGATGCCTGCCTCTTCGTCATCGATGCACGCGAGGGATGGATGCCCCAGACCGAGGAGCACTTCGAGATCCTTCGCCTGCTCGGGGTTCCCGCGGGCGTGATCGCAATCAGCAAGTGCGACCTTGTCGAGGCGTCACAGGTCGATGAAGTCGAGATGTTGGTCCGCCACAGATGCGCTGGGTCGTTTCTCGACGGTGCACCGGTCGTGCGAACGAGCATCCACGACTCCGCGGGCATCGACGAACTCGGAAGAATTTTGCGTTCTGTCCCATCGCGCACATCTTCGAACGGGACGCGACCGCGACTGTGGATCG
This sequence comes from Actinomycetota bacterium, assembly GCA_046082705.1. Classification (GTDB taxonomy): domain Bacteria; phylum Actinomycetota; class Acidimicrobiia; order Acidimicrobiales; family Ilumatobacteraceae; genus F1-20-MAGs119. The sequence goes on from JBJTYJ010000109.1 coordinate 48,856, forward strand.
ACCGGGTGTTTGCCGCGCCGGGTGCCGGCACCATTGTCACCGGAACCTTGCTCGATGCGACGCTCACCCGTGGCGACGAGGTCGACGTCGTGCCGGGTGCGATGCGCGCACGGGTGCGTGGTTTGCAAACGGCCGGCCGTGATGTCGAGTCGGCGATGCAGGGCACCCGACTTGCAGTGAATCTCGCCGGCGTCACCCACGGTGACATCGAACGCGGACACCAATTGGTGAAACCCGACGAATGGTGGCTCGCCGACACGTTCGACGCGACCCTTCATGTTCTGCCCGGCTTGCGTCACGCGCTGTCGAGGCGCGGCAACTTCCTGCTCTACGTCGGCACCGAGGAACTTCCTGCAACCATCCGCCTCATCGGAACCGAAGAGTTGCAGCCGGGCGCGTCGGGACACGCCCGCGTCTTCCTGCCACGTCCACTCGCACTCGCGCCACATGATCGATTCGTATTGCGCGAAACCGGTCGCGACGAAACCGTCGCCGGCGGAGAGGTTCTCGAGGTCGACCCGACGTCTCGGTTGTCGCGCGCTCAACCCACCGACGATGTCGACGCGCTCATCGCCCAACGTGGAGTCGTCGGAACGCGCGAGGTCTTCCTGCGCACGGGTCAGGTGCACGAACCGACGGTCGACGACGTCATTTTCAGCGCGGCAATGTTGTCTGCCGCGCACGCCGAACTGATCGACATGGTTCGTACATCGGGCGAACGGGGCGTCGACGTGTCGGGACTCGACGATGCACTGCGCCAGGCCGTGAAGATGCTGCGACCCGGCATCGCCGTCACCGAGAACGGCCGACTGTACGCACCCGACAAGGCGCCCTCGCAACAGTTGCGCAGCCCGACGCTCGACGCATTCGAGTCGGAACCATTCGCACCACCCCCCACGTCCAATTTCGATCGCGACGAACTACGTCGGCTCGTGCAATCGGGGCGGCTCGTCACCCTCGGCGGAATTCACTTCGCGACGTCGGCAATCGACCGCGCGCACGACATCGTTCGTCAATTGGTCGCAACGAAACCCGCCGGCTTCAGCGCAAGCGAGTTCCGCGATGCACTCGGAACGTCACGCAAGTTTGCGATTCCCCTGGCGGAAGCACTCGACGCGCGGGGCATCACCCGACGTCGCGGAGATGTGCGCATCGCCGGACCGCGCTTGTAGGCAGCGCAGCACCAGCCGAAAAAATTACGGCTGCGCGCAAAGTGTGCGGCGCTCGACTTCGTTGAGACCGCCCCAGATGCCGTGCGCTTCACCGGTCTTCAGCGCGTGCGCGAGGCACTGTTCCGAGACGGGACACGCCGCGCACACTTTCTTCGCACGCGCTTCGCGATAATCACGCTCATCTTTGGTCTCGACGCGCACAGGAGGAAAGAAAGCCTCGGCGAACGCGCCCTTGCACCTCGCCTGGCGCTGCCAAGCAAGGGCCGAGCGGCCTAGTTCTAATTCGCGGCGTAGCGCCACTGTCCCCCCCAATTTGTACGGCTTACCTTACGGCAGGGTGTGTCCCGAGACAAGGGGCTTTGGTACCGGGCGAAACCGCGGAAAATGGCGCTTTCAGTGCCGTTCGCGGTAGTCCTTGGCCGCCCCTTCGAGGGGTTCGACCTCGAGGGTGACGCCGTCAATGGCCACCACGTTGACGGTTGCTCCGCGCCCGATCGGCGTTGCCCGGTTCGTGCGGGCACGCCACGCACCTTCGTGGACGCGCACCGTTCCCTCGGGTGAAATGTCGTCGAGCGCCACACCCTGCGAGCCGACCATCCATTCACGACCGATCGTCGGGGTGCCAAAACGCGTGCGCGTCATCGAAGGCATGCCGACGATGTAGGTCAACGCGGCGCCGCCGATTCCGACGAGCAACGTGAGCCACGACGGACGCAGGCTCGCTCCGTCGACGTCGCGGAACAAGAAAAACGAGCCACCGGACAACAGCACGAGACCGACGCCGGTCCACAGACGTGGAACGCCGACCTGTACGTCGACGGCAAAGGCAACCATTGCCAACAACATCGCCACGAGCGCCACACCCCTGATCGGCAACTCGGCGAGACCAAAGCACGCGAGCACGGAGCAGACCGCCCCGACAAGACCGGCAATACCGATACCCGCGGTGAAGAACTCGAAGATGAGCAGCGACAGACCAATGACGAGCAATAGGTACGTCACGGGCGAACTCGCGACCGTATGGAAAAGACGCGACAGCAAACCCAGTTTGAAGAACCGCACGGTCGTTGCCTCGCGCACCACTTGGCCGGTGCCGTCGAGCGACTCTGCCACCGTATCGAGCACCGTTTTCTCGGAGTTCGGGCCGTCGACGGTCAGACCGTCAAGGGTGAAGACCATGTTCTTCAACACGGGCACGCCCTCGTCGTTGCTGGCGAACTTGAGCGCACCGGTCTTGCGAGCATCGGCGAAACCGAGGGTCTCGGTTTGCAACAGATCGGTGCTCGCACCGAAATCGAACGTCACGCCCTCGGCGGCAACGGGCGTTCCCATTTTCCCGATGCGCGAACCGGGGGCCATCGCCGTCACGTCGGCTGCCGCCAGCATCTGTGCCGCCATTCCGTAGAGACGGGAACCCGACGGGCCGACCCAAATGGCAACGGGGACCTTCGACGCGGCGATCTGCTCGAGAAGTTCGACCATGCGTTCACGCGGAATGACCGCACCGCGGGTGTTGACCTGGAGAATCAGGGCCTGCGAACCGGCCTCGGCGGATCGCACCAGTGCCTTTTCGATCGCATTGGCCTGGATTTCGTCGAGGAAGCCGCTCACTTCCTGGACGTCGACCGGAGACAGTTCGGCTGCGGCGGCTTCGGCGGCCGCATTCCCGCTGCCCTCGGCCGCGACCGACCCGTTTGCCAGGCCGAAGAATGCGCAACCACCAAGCGCGACTGCCAAGATGAGTTTTCGCATGCCCGTCCTTTCGTCAGATCCATTCGGTGAATGAGTGGACCCGAAACTTTTCCTCTCGACATCCCGTGTCGTCATTGTTGCGGGAAAAGGTGGCGTGGGGAAATCCACGGTGGCGGCGACTCTGGTCACGGCGGCCCGACGTGTGGGCCTCACATCGCTCCTCGTCGAGACCGACGGCAAGCCCCTACTCGTTGACGGTGCAGGCGATGAGGGCCTGACCGCGCAGACAATCACCCCTGCCGACGCCCTGGCGGAATACCTCGATCGTTCGGGCCTGGGACGCATTTCACGTCGCCTCGTCACGTCGGGCATCGTCGACGTGGTCGCCTCGGCATCGCCCGGAATCGACCACCTGCTCGTCCTCGGCAAGGTGAAGCAACTCGAGCGCAGCCACGCAGCCGACGTGATCGTCGTCGACGGACCCGCGGCGGGCCATGCACTCACGATGCTGCGCACGCCCCGCGCTCTCGCCGACTCGGTCGTTGTCGGCCCAATCAGACAACAGGCGAACGACGTGCTGGAAATGCTGAACGACGAAACCCGCTGCCAGGTCGTGCTCGTCACGATTCCCGAACCAACTCCCGTCAACGAAGCCGTCGAAACCGCGTTCTCTCTGGAAGAAGACATCGGTGTCCGTCTCGCGCCCATCGTCGTGAACCGCGTCGACGTTCATCCGCACATCGACATCCCCGAGGATCTGGCCATCGGCTCGGCGGCGGCACGCGCCGCGCGGTTCCGCAACGAACGCACCGCGGGTCACGCACGATGCATCGACGACCTCGCACGACGACTTCCCTTGCCGCAGATTCGACTTCCCCTCGATACCAGCGCGACGCCCGCCGAGCGGACGGAGCACTTTCTGCGTGCGATCGAAGGCCTCGATGGTGCATCGCTATGACCGGAACGACGCTTGACACCACGATTGCAACTGCGCGCGTCGTCGTTGTTGCCGGCAGCGGTGGCGTCGGCAAGACCACTCTGTCGGCGGCCCTCGCCGTTCGTGCGGCGATCGATGGCCGACGAGTGGCAGTGGTGACGATCGACCCGGCTAAGCGCCTTGCCGATGCGCTCGGCCTCGCCGGCGATTCGACCGTCGGCAACGACCCGGTACGCATCCCACTCGACGATGCGCGCGGTGAACTGTGGGCCCTGATGCTCGACACTCGTTCGACGTTCGATGCGCTGGTCGATCGTTACAGCCCAAACGCAGAGCAAGCCCAACGCATCAGGTCGAATCTGTTCTACAAGAACATCTCCGGTGCGCTCTCCGGCACGCAGGAGTACATGGCAGCGGAGAAGTTGTACGAACTGAACGGTGACGCGCGCTTCGACCTCGTCATCGTCGACACCCCACCCACACGTCAGGCGCTCGACTTCCTCAGCGCACCGGCACGTCTGCGCCGGTTCATCGACCATCCCGTCTACCGCATCGTCATCGCACCTTCATCGATCGGTCTGCGCGCGGTCAGTGCCGTCAGCCAACCCGTGTTGCGCACGATCGCAAAGGTTGTCGGTGCACAGGCACTCGACGACGCTCTTGCTTTCTTCAAGGCTTTCCAGGGCCTCGATGCGGGCTTCCGGCAACGCGCGCACGAAGTCGACCGCGTTTTGCGCGAATCATCCACCGCGTACGTCGTGGTGACGAGCGGTCAGGCCGAACCGGTTGCGGAGGCGACGTACTTCATCGGCGAACTCGAATCGGCAAACGTTGGCGTGGCGCTCGTCGTTGCGAACCGACTCATGCCACACTTCGGCGAAGAGAACGATTCACTTCCCCCGTCACTCGTCGACAACCTCCGCGAATTGGCCGACGAACGTCGGGAGGAAGAGTCCAACCTCGAGGTTCTGCGCATCGCACGCCCCGACACCCCGTGGATCCGCGTGCCCCTGGTCCCCGAACTCGTGGACGAGCGCCTCGACACACTCGCGGCGTTGCGGCTGCTTGGGCGGGCTTTGGGAGACGCCGAGTAGAGTCGCGGTCGTGCACATTCTCGTTGCCACCGATGCCCAGTGGGTTCTCGACGAAGTCGTCGCTGCCCTCGGGTCCCCCGAAACTTCCTTCACCGTCTGCACGAACGGCCGCGACGTCACCGAGGCCGTCACCAGCCGAACGCCCGATCTCGCAGTGCTCGACTCACAGATCGGCTCGATGGGCGGAATGGCAGTGACCATGAATCTCCGCCTCGACGAAACTGGCGGCCGCCTGCCCCACGTGCCGGTTCTCATGCTTCTCGACCGCGAAGCCGATGCACAGATGGCCAAGCGCAGCGGATGCGAGGCCTACCTCGTCAAGCCACTCGACGCACTACGACTGCGACGCGCTGCGAAAGAGATCGCCCGATAGGCTCACTCGCGCATCACACGGGGTGTGGCGCAGCTTGGTAGCGCGCGTCGTTCGGGACGACGAGGCCGCAGGTTCAAATCCTGTCACCCCGACCATGTTTCCGTCGCTCCCACGGAGCCGACGCAATTCCCCGTCGCTCCCACGGAGCCGACGCATTGCCGAGGTTTAGATCAAGAGCTCGGCGATTTGGATCGCGTTGAGCGCGGCGCCTTTGCGCAGGTTGTCGTTCGATACAAACAGTGCGAGACCGCGATTGCCTTCGACCGAACGGTCTTGGCGGATGCGGCCGACGAAGCTGGGGTCGGCGCCGGCTGCAAGAAGCGGGTTCGGCACGTCGACGACGCTGACGCCGGGTGCATCGGAGAGAATTTCAATTGCCTCGGCGACGGTGATATCGCGGCCGAATTCGGCGTTGATCGACAGTGAGTGACCGGTGAACACCGGAACACGCACGCAGGTACCCGACACCCGCAGGTCGGGAATGCCGAGAATCTTCCGGCTCTCGTTGCGCAGCTTGGTTTCCTCGTCGGTTTCGAACTCGCCGTTGTCGACCAGCAACCCTGCAAAGGGGACGACGTTAAAGGCGATCGGGCGCACGAACTTCTTCGGCTGCGGGAAAGAGACTGCGTCACCCGCATAGGTGAGATCGCGAGCGCCGGCCACGACTGCTGCTGCCTGAGTGTCGAGTTCCTCGACGCCCGCAAGACCACCGCCGCTGACGGCTTGATACGTGCTGGCAACGAGACGCACGAGGCCCGCTTTGCGATGCAACGGCATCAGCACGGGCATTGCCGCCATCGTGGTGCAGTTCGGGTTGGCGATGATGCCCTTTTTTGCGTTGCGCATTTCTTCGGGGTTGACCTCGGAAACGACGAGCGGAACATCCGGGTCCATGCGCCATGCCGACGAGTTGTCGATGACGGTGACTCCGGCTGCGGCGAAACGTGGCGCGAGTTCACGTGACGACGTGGCGCCGGCAGAAAAGAGAGCGACGTCGAGACCCGACACGTCGGCAGTCGCGGCGTCTTCGACGGTGATGTCGGTGCCCTTCCACTTCAACTTCGTTCCGGCAGACCGTGCGGAAGCGAAGTACCGCATCTGCGTGACGGGAAAATTCCGCTCTTCGAGAAGGGCGCGCATCACGCCACCCACTTGGCCGGTTGCTCCGACGACTCCTACGCGCATGGGCGGCAGGTTATCGCGGACGCCTTTATGAAAGCCTGAGAATTAGCCACCAGTGGCTCTTGTTGGCCCGTGGCAACGGTCGCTCTTCGGGGCGTGCTCCACCGACGTTCGTTGGTGCAGAGGACAGCAAATCGCGGCGTGATGGATTGCGGAAGACGAGCACTTCGCGACAACCGCGGCCACTCGCGGCGACCAACGCCATGACCTCGGCCGCACCAACGCGATTGGCCTGCCAGCCGAGGCGCGTGGCCCATCGCTGTCGCGCGATGCGGGGACCAATCACCTTGTTCTTCCACAGTGCCCGCACGGCCGCCCCGGCCGGCTGCAGCACCACGTCGGCTGGCACCCACGTGCGGTAATTCAGCATCACCGTGCCACCGGGCTTCACCACGCGCAATGCTTCGGACGTGAGTCGCAGAGCGTCGTCATGCGCGCAGTGCTGCAGGGTGATGTACGAGAACACGGCATCGACCGATTCTGCGGGAAGGGCGATCGAGTGACCGTCGGCCACGTGAACCGTGCGCAACTTTTCCACCTCGCCGTGACGCGCGACCGTCTCGCGACAACGCTCGAGAAACGCCGCATCGACGTCGGCGGCGACCACCGAGGCGAATCGACGGGTGAAACGTGACGTCATGCGACCGATCCCCGAGCCGATCTCGAGAATCGACAGGTTGTTGGTGTCGAGATCGTTCATCCCGAACACGCGCATGTACGCGTTGACTTCCTTGTTCCCCGACATGACGAAATCGCCGAGGGTCAGGTCGCCGCCGGTTTCGTTGTTGAAGACCCACCCTGTCTCGCGGACGACTGCGTCGGCATTTGCGTTCTCGTCCGCAACCCCACCGGCCACGCGCCAGGGAACGAGCTGCGCGCGACGTCGTGCCATTCGTTCAGTATTGCCGACGTGCCCGTGTGTGGGCTTACTTCCGTTCGGGAAGGGGTGCCGAATAGGCCTGGCCACTGTCGAGGCCGAACGCGGTGTGCAACGAGCGCATCGCGGTTTCGGTACTCGCCGAGTCGACGACGACCGAGACGCGAATGGTGCTGGTCGAGATCATCTCGATGTTCACACCCGCCCCCGCAAGAACGCGGAACATCTTCGCGGCAATACCCGGGCTGGTCTTCATTCCTGCACCAACGAGCGAGATCTTTGCAACCGACTCGACGTGAGTGACGTCGGCGGCACCGATTTCCTTCGCCACCCCGTTGACGATTTCGAGTGCCTTCTTCAGGTCGGCTTTCGGGGCCGTGAAGGAGATGTCGGTGCGGCCTTCCTTGGAGGTGTTCTGCACGATCATGTCGACGTTGATGTTCGCACCGGCCAGCGGCTCGAACAGTGCCGCGGAGATGCCCGGTTTGTCGTCGACACCGACCACGGTGATCTTCGCTTCGGCGGTGTCTTGCACGACACCCGAGATGATTGGCTCTTCCATCGCATTCTCCTTCGACGAAATTTGTGCACTGCGGTCAAGAACCCAGGTTCCCGTTTCCCACGTGAAGCTGGACCTCACGTGCAGCGGAACGTTGTAGTTGCGCGCAAACTCGACGGAACGCAGCGCAAGAACCTTGCTGCCGGCCCCTGCCATTTCGAGCATCTCTTCGAAGTCGAGCTGCTGCAGTTTGCGCGCCTGGGGAACGATGCGCGGGTCGGCCGTGAAAACACCGGTGACGTCGGTGTAGATCTCGCACACATCGGCGTTCATCGCCGCTGCGAGAGCAACCGCCGTGGTGTCGGAACCACCGCGACCAAGCGTGGTGATTTCGCGATCGGTGCTGACACCCTGAAAACCGGCAACGACGGCGACCTTGCCCGCGGCAAGCGCGTCGCGGAGACGATCGCCCTTCACCTCGAGAATCTTCGCCTTGGTGTGGACGGTGTCGGTGATGATGCCCACCTGACTGCCGGTGAACGAAACGGCGTCGATGCCGAGGTCGGCGAGCGCCATGCAAACGAGCGCCATCGAGATGCGCTCACCGGTCGTGAGGAGCATGTCGAGTTCCCGGCCCGGATGGGTCGAAGAAACTTGGTTGGCGAGGGAAATGAGGTTGTCGGTGGTCTTTCCCATGGCGGACACGACCACCACGACGTCGTTGCCGTGGCGCTTGGT
>JBJTYJ010000110.1:0-4902 GCA_046082705.1 Actinomycetota bacterium
ACGACCACTTGTCATTGGCGAGGTCGACGTCGACGTAACGGTTGCGGCCCGGCCAGTTCGAGTCGTACACCATGATGCGTGCAACATCGGGCGTCGGGTACTCGATGGCGTACGGCAGAACCGCATGGCCACCGGACTCGACGTAGACACCGAGGGTGTACTCGAGTTTGTCGGATGCGAACGACCGCTTCAGTTCGTCGACTTTCTCGGCAAGTGATGCCTTGGTCCACTTTTGAATCGACTCTTGCACTTCGGGAACGAACTGAGTCGCAAACGCGCGCATGACCGCGCGGATCTCGTCTTCCTCCGACGGCAACTTCACGGTCTCGGGAAGCTCCGCCTTGTTGAACCGCGCGGACGCAAGCGCGACGAGACCTTCGCAGTGGCCGGTTGCTCGCGCTTGGTTCACCATGCGTGCCCATGCCGCGGCCTCGGCGGTCAGCGTGCACGGCTCGGCAACACCGTCGACGCACACATCAGGTCCCGAACCGAACATCGAGACAAGGTCAGCGGTGTCGAAATTCAGGTCGGGGAAAGTCGCCGAAGGAAAGTTGGGGAACGCCCAGCCGTTCAACTGAGGTTGCATTTCTGTTGCGACCGCACCATCGGGGGCCGGCGCAGAGTTCTTCACAGCACCTGCACCATCTCCGCCTCCGGATGACGAGCCGCCACCACCGCCACACGCGGCAAGGGCAAGAAGGGACACGACGATGAGTGCCGCTCCGGCACGCCGTCGCGATCCCGCCAACATGGCTCGATTTTATGGCGGTTTTGGTGACCATTTCACGTCGCCTTGCCCGCTTTGTTTGGACCGAACCCCTGTTGTTTCTCTTACTGTGCAAGGAAATTCGTGGCGACGCAGGAGCCAAGCTCGGCCCCTGCCTCGATGCTGAACCCGTAGTGGATCCCGCCGTAGACGCGCGACTGGCCGGCCTCATCGGCGGCAGCGCGGAACGATGCGAAGGAACGGGGTTCGATCTCGAACTTCTTGCGCGACCCGGGAGCAAGACCCCAACCCGGATCGGTGAACGACCAGTCCCCGATCGTTGCCGTGAGCATGTCGGAAGCAACCCGCGAGATCGTCGAGTGGCCCGACGGATACTCGGGGAACGCGGGCGTCGTGAGATACGAGTTCCATTCGGGATCGGTGCGTGAGACCACCGTGACGGGACGTTCGACCGACCACCGGTACTTCTCGCGCCAGTTCGCCACGACACCGTCGGACAACGCCATCGTCATCGCGCCGAAGAGTGTGATTGTCTCCGTTGCCGGCAGCAACGTCGCCTCGGCGGCGCGCGCGGCAATCTCCACCCAGTGACCCGATGGTGTGCTGCTACGTCCGCGACCGTCGTCCCAGAAGCGGGCGACCATTCGCTGATCGTCGGTCAATGCGGCGGCGATGTCGGCGACTTCACGTGCGGCTTGCCCGAACGGATTCGCCGCGTCGGATGACCGCGGTGGTGCGGGCAACGTGCAATTTGCCGTCGAAGGGAGATACGTGCGCAACGTCCCCCAGCCGGGGTCGATGGCACCTTGGAACGCGGGTGGAGTCGGCGCCCACGCACCCGGCGTATCGGACGCGGCGTACTTCATCTTCAGCGCTCCGTCGAGACCGTCACCCTTTGCCCGTGCCAACACCGCCGCGACGGCGGCGGCGCCACGCGCGATGCTCGCGCGCACGTCGGTGCCTTCGGGCGCAGTTGCAGCAAGACCTGCCAGCCATCTGTCGCGTAGTTCGGCGTATGTGGTGCGGTCGAGCTGGGTCGGCATGAGTTTGCGCACGGCCGTGGTTCCCGCGGCCAAGGCAGCGATCGCGTAGTCGAGAACCGTTGGTGGTGCGGCAAGTTCGATCGGCTCCTTGATCGTTGGCATGAACGCGGGCCGCGCACCCGAGGCAGCCAACATCGAGTAGCCGATGATTCCGTAGAGGCGACTCGCACGGGTGGGGCCCTGTCGGTTGCGAGCGATCAATGGCGCCATCTCGGTGAGCACGGCCGATACCTCGGTTGTGCCACGCGGAATGACCGATGTGGCCCCCGCCGATGTGTGCGCGGTGACCACAACGGTGGACGTCAGCAATGCAACCACACCCGCTCGCGCCAACCTCAACACGACGGTTCCGCCACTTCCCCATCGGGCATGGTGGTGTTGCAGGCGAACACGGTCGTGAAGTCGCCCCCGGTCGCCCCGGTGAAATTGGCGTCGGTGGCAAAGACATCGACGAGAGTCGCACCCTCAAAAACCGCGTCGATGGCTTTCGCACTCGTGAGGCGGGCACCCGTGAGATTTGCATCGGCGAACACCGCGTCGTCCAATGCGGCACGCACGAGAGCCGCATTCGAGAGATCCGCCTTTGAGAGGTCGGCGCCGATCAGGTTGGCATCGGCGAGGTTCGCCCCCGCAAGGTTGGCCCCGACGAGGTTCGCCGAGCGCAGGTCGATACCCGACAGATCACGACCCGAGAGGTCGGCGCCCGTAAGGTCGACACCACGGCACTTGGCCCGCGCCACAGCCTCACACGTCCCGGGCTCGCCCGCCGTTGCTTCGGACGGTTGTGTTGGTGCTGAATCACCGTTGCCACAACCCACGAGACCCACCGCCAGTGCGGCCGCTGCGAGCGAGGTGACGACGCGACGAATCACGACCCAGCCACCTTTGCACCGTCGGGTTCGACGACGTCGACCGTCGTGTTGCGTTCGACGTCGGTGAGCACGACCGTCTCTTCACTCAGCGGGAAGTAGACCTCGATGCGGTGCACCGGTTCGACTCCGCCGCCGAGGCCGATACGCAAGAGGCTCGAGTCCTGCGAGAGGTAGGTGCCCGTGGTGCCGACGAAGTACTTCTTCGTCGGGCCGTCGGCGGTTTGTGTCACCGAAACGATCGCCCCGAGCGCGTCGCGGTTGCTGCGCGTTCCCGACACGCGGAGGTCGACGTGGCGGCCGACCGTTGGTGTGACGTTGTGGAAGAACACCGGGGTCTCGGCATCGCGTGTGATGAGAATGTCCATGCGGCCGTCATTGTCGGCGTCGAAGACCACCGTTGCCTTGGTGGGTTTCGTTTCCACGACGCCCACTTGCTTGGCCACTTCGTCGAACGTGTCGCTGCCATCGTTGCGCCAGTACACGACCGGGTCTTTCGCGTGGCAACCCGCGGGGTTCGTCCAGGGTTCGTCGATACCCGAGGCCTGCACGAGGTCACGTGATCCGGAGTTCGTTGCATCGATGAACGAAGCACCCCAACCCCAGCCGCCGTCGCGCACACCGGCGCGGTCGGTGACATCGGCAAACTTCCGTTCACTGTCATACACGTAGAGACGGTTCCCCGTGCCGACGAGGCCGCTGTCGTCGGCGCAGTCGGTAAGTGACTTGATGGACGTGATGAACAAGGTCGGCTTTTGATCGGGGCCGTGGAAGTCGACGGCAAGACCCATGCCATTCTCTTCGCCACCAAGGTTGGCGTCGTAGGTACCGTTCGTGAACGTGCCATCACCGTTGTTCCAGAAGAACCTGGTGGTGTTGAAGTCGGCGACGACCGCAAGGTCGGGGTAACGATCGCCGTCGAAGTCGGTGAAAATGGAACTAAAGGTCCACGTCGTGTCGACGACCGAGTCGACCCGGGCACCCGCCGACTCGGTGACGTCTTCGAACACACCGGGTTTGCCCGCAGCACCGAGATTGCGGAACAAGCGAGAGTGCGATGGAACGCCGAGCTTTGCGACGATCGACGACTGCCATTCATTCACGTGCATGTCGAGCCAACCGTCGAGGTCGTAATCACCGAACGACACGCCCTGGCCGGCGTGGGGTTCGTTGTCGACCATGCCGACACCGCGCGACACCGCCTCCTCGGTGAATTTGCCGGTGCCGTCGTTGACGAGCAGATACATCTGCCGTGATGCAACGCCCGTGAGCACCACGTCCTTGTCGCCGTCGTTGTCGATGTCGGCGTACCCGACACCGTTCGTCGCGCCGTCGACGAGGTCGAAGCCCGAACCCTTCGTTGATTCGACGAACTTCGGCTCACCCGGCGTGCTGTCGTTCCGGTACAACAGCGGGTGGCCCGTGAGGCGCGTGAACACGATGTCGTCGTCACCATCGGCATCGACGTCGACTGCCGCCGCCCCCGACGTCATGCGTTCGGGAAGGCATTGGTTGAAACGCAGGCCCGAGGCGATGCCGGCTTCCTTGATGTCGGGAAACAGCGGCTCGAGATTCGATTTGCTGAAGAGACAATTCGCGGCGTCGTTGCGTACGCCCTGCGAGTCGACGAAGCCGACCTGTGCGCCTTTTTCGACGAAGGCCGGCAACGCATCGGGGGTGATCGGTTCGAGCGATTCACCACCCCCCGAACAGCCGAGCGCGGCTGCCGACACCAGCACCAGAAGTGCCGACACCGACAGCCGCGCTGAGCGACTACCTGTTTGAGGTTGGATCACCGAATGCCGTAGCGGCGTCCGTCGTAGTCGACCCAAATGCTGGTCGGGTTGACCGAGAAGCCGAGGCCGAGGCTCACCCAGTTGGACCAGCCGGTCCAGCCGTCGTTCCACCAGCACTTGGGCTTCCAGGCGCGGCAGCCCGCGTCGATGTAGTAGCGCGAACCCTGGACGCTAACCGTGCCGCTCGCGCTGAACGAGAAGTACGGCGACCAGCTGTAGATGCGCAGCGACGCGTTCACGCTCGCCGACAGGCGCAGCTTGACGACCAACAGGTTGACTTCGCCCGAGTTCCACGTGAAGCCCGAGTTGACCGAGAAGTCGAAGCTGCCGTTCGCGTTGATGTTGCCCGCGAACGAGAAGCCGATTCCGGAGGTCTCGAAGTAACCCGACACGCTGAAGTACGTGCCACCGCGGTAGCGCTGGCCGTTCCAGTAGGCGACGTTGCCCATCTTCAGAGTGCCGCCCGC
>JBJTYJ010000111.1:0-4637 GCA_046082705.1 Actinomycetota bacterium
CTCGACAGCGTCACTTGGAACTTCGCACAGCGCGGCGAGTACCTCGTCGTGAACGGTGTCGACAAGTTCCCCCGCATGACCGACTACGTGGTGCCGTCCGGAGTACGCATCGCCGATGCGAGCCGCGTCCGTCTCGGCGCCCACCTCGCAGCAGGTACCACCGTCATGCACGAAGGTTTCTGCAACTTCAACGCAGGAACACTCGGTGCATCGATGGTCGAAGGCCGCATCTCGGCCGGCGTGGTGGTGGGCGACGGCAGCGACATCGGTGGCGGCGCCAGCATCATGGGCACGCTCTCGGGCGGCGGAAAGGAAATGATCACCGTCGGCCAACGCTGCCTGCTCGGCGCGAACTCCGGCCTTGGCATTTCCCTGGGCGACGATTGCGTCGTTGAAGCCGGCCTCTACGTCACCGCCGGCACCCTCGTTCGCCTGCCCGACGGCGACGTCGTGAAAGCCCGCGAGGTGTCGGGCGCGAACAACCTTCTCTTCCGACGCAACAGCACGAATGGCGCGGTCGAAGTCGTGCAGCGCCAGGGCACCTGGGGTGGCCTGAACGCCGCCCTCCACAAGAACTGACATGTCCCCCGACGATCTCGTCAACCTCATTCGTTCCCGTCGCAGCAGCCTGCTGATTGACGCCCAACGCGAGGTGCCTCGCGCGGTCGTCGAAGAGCTGATCGAACTACTCACTTGGGCACCGAACCACAAGCGCACGTGGCCGTGGCGTCTTGCAGTACTCACGGGTGATTCGCGACGCGTGCTTGGTGAGTCGATTGCCAACGTGATGGCAGCGCAGGGAGACGACGCACCGAAGGTCGAAAAGACGCGCACCAAGTACCTGCGCTCACCGATCGTCATTGCTGCCGGTGCAGCGCCGGGCGACAGCCCGGAGCGCACCGCAGAGAATCGCTACGCGGTCGCAGCCGGACTACAGAACCTGTTGCTCGCGGCCCACGCGCGGGGCCTGGCTGCCCTGTGGGGTTCGCCGATGCGCGGTGCGAACGCGGTGATCAACGACGTCTGTCGCTTCGCACCCGACACCGAGGTGTTGGGTCTCGTGTATTTGGGTTGGCCAACGGGGACCGTCGAAACACCGGTTCGCCCGGCCGCCGACGTCAACTGGCTGTGATCTTGATTACGGCTGGTAGGTGCCGAACACTTCGCGCAGCGCGTCACTGACTTCGCCGAGCGTTGCATTCGCACGCAGTGCTTCCTTCATTGGATAGAGAAGGTTCTGCGTGCCACGCGCCGCGGCGGTGACGTCGTCGAGCTTCGCCTTCACGAGAGCCATGTCACGGTCGGCCTTGAACTTCTTCAGGCTCGCCACCTGGTCGACCTGCAGTTGCGGGTCGATCGGGAATGCCTTTGGTTCAGGCTCGGCGTCGACCTTGAACTTGTTCACGCCGACGATCACGCGCTCGTCGTCGTCGATCGACTTCGTGTACTCGTAGGCCGCCTGTTCGATTTCGTCCATCTGGAAGCCCTGCTCGATCGCAGCAACCGCGCCACCCATTTCGTCGATGCGCTCGATGTACTGCCACGCCAGTGCTTCGACCTCGTCGGTCAACTTCTCGACGAAATACGAACCCGCAAGCGGGTCGGGCGTGTCGGCGATGCCGCTTTCGTACCCGATGATCTGTTGCGTTCGCAGTGCGATACGTGCCGCATCTTCCGTCGGCAGGCTGATGGCCTCGTCGTAGCCGTTCGTGTGCAGGCTCTGGGTTCCGCCCAAGACTGCCGCCATCGACTGGATGGCGACGCGAACGACGTTGTTCAACGGCTGCTGAGCGGTCAGCGTGCTGCCCCCCGTTTGCGTATGGAAACGTAGCAACTTGCTCGACTCTTTCTGCGCGCCGAAACGATCGGTCATGATGCGATACCACATGCGTCGCGCAGCACGAAACTTGGCAACTTCCTCGAAGAAGTTGTTGTGGCCGTTCCAGAAAAAGCTGAGTCGCGGTGCGAAGTCGTCAACCCTCAGGCCCGCGTCGACCGCGGCCTGAACGTAGGCGATCGCGTTTGCGATGGTGAAGGCGATTTCCTGCACCGCGGTGCTGCCCGCTTCGCGAATGTGGTAACCCGAGATCGAGATCGTGTTCCACTTCGGCACGTGCTTCGAGCAGTACTCGAAGATGTCGGTGATGACGCGCATCGACGGACGCGGCGGATAGATGTACGTGCCGCGGGCGATGTATTCCTTGAGCAAGTCGTTTTGGATGGTGCCGCTGATGGAACTGGCCGGCACGCCCTGCTCTTCGGCCACCAATTCGTACATCAACAACAGGATTGCGCCCGTCGAGTTGATGGTCATCGACGTCGACACCTTGTCGAGGGGCAGACCCGACAACAAGATGCGCATGTCAGCCATCGAGTCGATGGCCACGCCGACCTTGCCTACTTCGCCTTCGGCGCGCGGATGGTCGGAGTCGTAACCCATCTGAGTCGGCAGGTCGAAGGCGCACGAAAGACCCGTCTGACCGGCCTGCAGCAGGAACTTGAACCGCTCGTTCGTGGAGGCCGCGGTGCCGAAGCCCGCGTACTGGCGCATCGTCCACAACTTGCCGCGGTACATCGTCGGGTAGACGCCGCGGGTGTACGGGGCCTTGCCGGGCTCTCCCAACTGCGATGCAGCGTCCCAACCGCGCAATGACTCAGCGGTGTAGAGCGGCGCGATCGGAATTCCCGAATCCGTTTTCGGCCAGTCAGTTGTCGATGAAGCGGAAACGTCTGCGGTGGGGTCAGCCATAGACCCCAAATCGTAGGGTTTTCGGCGCGGTGAGGTGCAGTCTGCGTCAAGATTCGCGCCGAGAACGCACGCTCGGAAGGCGTAGTGTTGAGGTTATGGCAGTCACCGATGCACCCAGTGTTCCCATGATCGACGGCATCCCGCTCACGCCCAAGCCTCTCGACTTCGTCTCCATCCCGAAGTTCGACAACTTCGAAGATGAACGTCGCCACCGCAAGGAACGCCTCGCCGGCGCACTGCGCATTTTCGGCAAGTTCGGATTCTCCGAAGGCGTTGCCGGCCACATCACGGTTCGCGACCCCGAGTTCACTGATCACTTCTGGGTCAACCCGTTTGCGATGTCGTTCCGCCAGATCAGCGTCAGCGATCTGATTCTCGTCAACCACGACGGCGACGTCGTGTACGGCTCACGTCCGGTGAACCGCGCGGCCTTCGTGTTGCACGCCGCAGTTCACAAGGCTCGCCCCGACATCAATGCAGCGGCCCATGCGCACTCGGTGTACGGGAAGTCGTGGTCGTCGCTCGGGCGTTTGCTCGATCCGATCACGCAGGATTCGTGCGCGTTTTACAACGACCACGTTCTCATCGACGACGTCGGTGGCAAGGTCGTGTTCGAAATCGAAGACGGCATTCGCTTTGCTGAGTGTTTCGGTAACTACAAGGCCGCCATTCACCAGAACCACGGCCTCTTCACCACCGGCGACACCGTCGATGCCGCCGCGTACGCCTTCATCACGATGGAACGCACGTGCCAGGCCCAGCTGATGGCCGAGGCCGCCGGCAAGCCGAAGCTCATCCCCCACGAGTGGGCCGAGTACACCCGCAACAACACCGCGCACCAGGCTGCGATGTGGCTGAACTTCCAGCCCCTGTGGGACGACATTCTCCAGTCCGACCCCGACCTCCTCAACTAAGAGGGTTCTCGGTGTGAATTGACTCGGTTTTTGCAACACGACACACCGAGAAACCGAACATTCGAGCCGGAGATTCTCTTTCTCCTCTCGGCCGTTGCCCTGAACTCGGGCAACGTGATCGCCATGGCCCAGTTCGACACGGCCAACCCCGCAACCCTCGCATGGTTGCGCATGTTCGGGGCAATGGTCGTTGCGGTCTGCGTCGCCCGACCGCGCAAGATACGCGCGCGGGAGTGGGCTCGCGAATCACTTCGTGCGGCAGCAATTTTCGGCCTCTCGACCGGACTGACGAGCACGTTCTTCTATCTCGCGATCGACCGGCTTCCCCTCGGAAAGGGTGTCGCGATCGAGTTCATCGGGCCCATCACGGTCGCGGCGATTCTCACTCGCTCACGGCGCAATGCTGCGGCACTCGTGCTTGCCGTTTCCGGCGTCGCAATCCTCAGCGGCGTGGAAATCGGTGACGAACCGTTCGGTGTCCTCTTCATTCTTCTTGCAGCCACGTCGTGGGCAGTGCACATCGTGTCGGGCGCAAAAGTCGCGCGCGGGCATTCCGGCATCGACGGTCTCGCGATGGCATTCGTCTTCGGAACAATCTTCACGATCCCGTTCGGACTCGCCGATGCTGATGCCGTGACATCGCACTTGTGGCTGGTTCCACTCGGACTCCTTGTCGGCACGCTGTCAAGCGTCACCAGTTACGGCATCGACCAGAGAATCCTGCGAAAGGTGACGGTCCGCCATTACTCGGTGCTGCTCGCAATGCTGCCGATCGTGTCGAGCGTCTTTGGCTACTTCGTCTTTGATCAAACACCCACCGGGTGGGATTTTGTCGGCGGTGTGCTCATCATGTCGGGCATCGTCCTCCAGGAACGCTGAAGCAGCGTTTTTCCCGGTGCGAGTTGTCGCGAAAACCGAGTCAATTCACACCGAGAACCCTCAGGAGCCGGTGAGGGCGCGCCAAGAGCCGGGCA
>JBJTYJ010000112.1:0-2767 GCA_046082705.1 Actinomycetota bacterium
AGGCTGTACCGTCGTGGGTCGAAGAGTTCAGGCCGCTCGACGCGAAGGATGACGCTCCAGATTGCGGTGTCGCGGTGTGAATTGCCGCAGGCGCAGACTGTTCGTCACCACGAACACGCTCGAAAACGCCATCGCAAGTCCGGCCCACATCGGGTTCAGACGACCGCTTGCCGCCACCGGGATCGCCGCCGCGTTGTAGGCGAATGCCCAGAACACGTTCGCACCGATCGTGCGCA
Source organism: Actinomycetota bacterium (assembly GCA_046082705.1). GTDB lineage: Bacteria > Actinomycetota > Acidimicrobiia > Acidimicrobiales > Ilumatobacteraceae > F1-20-MAGs119. The sequence goes on from JBJTYJ010000112.1 coordinate 237, forward strand.
GTGTCGCGCGGGACAACTCGATCGAATCGGCGACAAGGCGCAGGTCACCGCTGACGATCGTGAGGTCACTCGCCTGCATCGCGACGTCGGTGCCGTTACCCATCGCGATACCGACGTCGGCCTGGGCAAGTGCTGCCGCATCGTTCACACCGTCACCGACCATCGCCACCGCGTAACCGCGTTCCTGGATCTCGCGGATCACGTTCACCTTTTCGTGCGGCAGAACACCGCCACGCACGTGGTAGTCATCGGTTTCGATGCCAACCTGTCGTGCGATCGCCATTGCCGTTGCCTGGGTGTCGCCCGTCAACAACACGGGCGCCATGCCCATCTTGCGCAACAGTTCGATCGCCTCGACCGACGTTCCCTTCGGTGCGTCGGCCACAACACACACGGCACGCGCCTGGCCACCCCACGCCGCCACCACAGCCGTATTGCCCTGTTCGCGCGCTTCGGCCAGAGCCGTTCGCAACGGACCCGGTACGAGAATCAATTCACCCTGCAGCAGACGTTCCTGGCCGACAATCACGGTGACACCCTCGACGACTCCGCGCGCACCCATGCCGGCGAGAGCGTTGAACTGCTCGACACGCGGGAGATCGCCGAGTTCACGCAACGCCCCCTTGGCGATTGCCTTCGCGATCGGATGCTCGCTGGCGAACTCGACCGCACCGATGAACCGCAGTGCGTCACGTCGTTCGACGCCGGGTGCACACACGACATCACGCAACTGCATCACGCCGGTGGTGACGGTGCCGGTCTTGTCGAACACCACGGTGTCGATGCGTCGTGTCCCTTGCAACACGTCGACACCCTTGATGACGACGCCCACCTGGGCCGCACGACCACTTCCCACCATCAGCGCAGTCGGCGTGGCCAAGCCGAGCGCACACGGGCAGGCGATGATCAGCACCGCAACGGCCGAGGTGAACGCCTTCGCCGAGTCGCCATCGACGATCAACCAGCCGAACAAAGTGACCACCGAAATCAGCAGCACTGCGGGAACGAACCACGCGCTCACGCGATCGGCCAGGCGTTGTACGGGCGCTTTCGAGGCCTGCGCCTCGCGCACCAACTTGGCCATCTGCGCAAACGTCGTGTCGGCGCCGACACGGGTTGCGCGGACGAGCAACCGTCCCGTGAGATTGATGGTCGCACCCGTCACGCCGTCCCCCGGCGCCACGTCGACCGGCACGCTTTCGCCGGTCAGCATGGCCACATCGATCGACGATGCTCCGTCGACCACTTCGCCGTCGGCGGCGAACTTTTCGCCCGGCCGCACGACAAGAACATCACCCACCGCGACGGTCTTCGCGTCGACCTGCACCTCTTTGCCGTCGCGCATGATCGTTGCCGACTTTGCGCCAAGCGCAAGCAGTGCACGAAGCGCGTCGCCCGCGGAACGCTTCGCACGTGCCTCGAGATACCGCCCGCACAGAATGAAGACAGTCACCGTTGTGGCGACCTCGAAATACACGTGGTAACCGTCGCCGTGGTCCATGCCGAGCATCGAACCCATCGAGCCCCACATTGCCGCGGCGTCGCCCCACACCAGAGCCCAGACCGACCACGCAACCGCCGCGATGACACCGATCGAAATCAGCGTGTCCATCGTTGCGGTACGGTGCCGCAGGTTCACCGCGGCGGAGCGATGGAACGGCCACGCGCCCCACGTCACCACCGGCGCACTCAACACCAATGCCCACCATTGCCAGTTGCGGAACTGCCACGCCTCGACCATCGAGAACAACGCAACGGGTACCGCCAGCGCCAGCGACACCAACAGACGCCGCAGCAACACACCAAGGTCTTCCTCGTATTCCTCGTCGCTTGCCCCAAGTTCCATCGACTCGGCGTCACGCACTTCGGCTCCGTAACCAATTTCTTCGACGGCACCGATCAATCGATCAACCGGTATCCCACGGAGCAAGTTGATGGTCGCGGTCTCCGTCGCGTAGTTGACGGCAGCGTGCACACCATCGATCTCGTTCAGATGGTCCTGAATGCGGGCGGCGCACGCACCACATGTCATACCCGACACCGACAGTTCGATTGAATTCGGTGTCTCGACCGCGGTCACTGCGCATCACCGCCAAAGTTGGGTGGTCGCTTTGCGAGGAACGCAGCGATGCCTTCCTGTGCATCAACGGTCGTTGCGGCGGCAGCCATCATCCCGACGGCGTAGTTGTACGCGTCGTCCTGTGACATGTCGATCTGACGGTAGAACGCCTGCTTCCCGAGACCTTTCGAATGTGCCGCCCCGCGAGTCGCACGCGCCAACAAGTCGTTCACCGCATCGTCGAGTTGCTCGACGGGAACGACTGCGTTCACGAAACCCCACTGCAAGGCGGTGTGGGCATCGATCGCATCACCTGTTAGCGCCATTTCCAACGCGCGCTTGCGACCCAGGTTCCGTGCCACCGCAACGAGTGGTGTGTGGCAGAACAATCCGCCCTTGCCGCCCGGAATCGCAAACGATGCATTGTCGGATGCAACGGCCAAGTCGCACGTCGCCACCAGTTGGCAACCTG
>JBJTYJ010000113.1:0-13173 GCA_046082705.1 Actinomycetota bacterium
CGGACATAGCTCTGCTCCGCGTTGAAGTTCGCGGCAAAACGTCTGAAGAACATGAAAATGACGATCGCCCACAGAAAGACGCTGCCACCGAGCTTCATGATTGCGCCAGCGAGTTGCTGGTCGGTTGCAACCGACGTACCCCACACCCGAACGGGTTGGTCATAGTGCTTGTACACCGTGCCTTCGGCAAAGGTGAGCCACCCCGCGGGCACCGTGGGCACGATCGACATGAGGAAGAGATAGATCATCTTGCCGCCGTAACCAATGCGGAATTCTCCCGCCGGTCCGCAGATGGGAATCCACATGAACAGTGCCGAGGTGACGACGAGAACGTGAAGTGAATAGTGGATCGGGCTGCTCGACGCACTGCGGTTCACCAGTCCGGGGATGTGGGTTGTCATCACAACGACGTTGAAAAGAAGCCCGGCAGTAACGGGCTTCGCGAACCATCGCACGACTCGGTAGGCGCGTCCCTCACCGATGAGCGCGCGGAACATCCATTCGGGTAACGCGAGAAGTGCGAGCGGTGGAACGAAGTACGACAGCGCCATGTGCTGGAGCATGTGCATCGAGTACAGGTACTCCTCGGCAAGGTCGTGCATCGGCCAATCCGAGGCCAGCCATAGGATCGTCATCGCCGCAACGAATGCAGCGATGTTGCGGCGCGTCACCACCGGCCCGGTGGACACTGCCTGAGGGCCGATGACCCGCACCGAGTAGATGTAGGCGCCGATCAAGAAACCGACGAGCAACCACAATTCAGGGTGCGCTTGGTAGCGCCACGGGTCGAGAAGGGGGTTTGCTGCTTCGGCAATCATGGCGCCTCCGCGGGGGACGTGTCAGGCGGAAAAGAACTTGAAGGTCGCGAGGAAGGCCGCGTAGACGCCAACGGCGAGGAACAGGCCTGCGTAGAACATGAAACTGAAGATCTTGCTGTCGAACTTCAGGTGCATGAAGTAGGACACGACGATGAAGAACTTGACGCACATCAGCGTGAGGAGCACCGGCATGAAGAACGGGCCGAAATCTACAAAGTACGTCGCCACCTCGAGCCCCGTGAGGGCAGCGAGGATCGCAGCCACCTTGACGTAACCAGCAATAGTGAGGCCGTGCTCGGCATGCTCGTCGTGTGCCGTATCCCCGGTGTGATCAGTGTGTTCGGCCGTCGTTGTCATGGTGGAAGCCTCTCGTGTCGGGTCAGGCCGGGATCAGGTAGACGAGCGTGAAGATGATGATCCACACGATGTCGACGAAGTGCCAATACAAACCGACGAGTTCGACTACTTCGGCCTTGTCGCCGGGCACCTTGCTGCGCTTGATGATCGCAACGAGCGACAGCAGCATGATGATGCCGACCGTGACGTGAACGCCGTGGAAACCGGTGAGCGTGTAAAAGGCCGAGCCAAAGAGGCTCGTCGTGTAGCCGAGGCCTTCGTTGTACATCGCGGTGAACTCGTACACCTGGCCACCGACGAACGTTGCACCGAGCAGACCGGTGACGGTGAGCCACAGGGTCGTGCCACGGTCGTCACGCTTTTGGGCTGCGGCGACTGCCAACACCATCGTGAGCGAACTCATGAGCAGAACGAAGCTGCTGACTGAGGTGAAGGGAATGTCGTAGACGTTGCCGGGACGCGGACCTTCGCCCACGCGACCGCGGTAAATCATGTACGTGCTGATGAGGCCACCAAAGAGGAGGCACTCGGAGCCGAGGAAGAGCCACATGCCCAACTTGTTGTTGGACAACCCCGTCGAGGTGTGGTGGCCGTGTTCGGCGTGGTGAACTGCTACGTCAGCCAAGGGGAGCCAGCTCCTTCGTACCATCCCCCGAAGCCGGAGGATCAAAATCTGTGTCCGGAGCCGTCGAGGGTTCGAGCGACCAACCAAAGATTGCGAGCACCACGATCGCAGCTCCGAAGATGGCGACCGGGATCGCGTAAATCACACCCAGCGCGATGACGGGCAGGGCCGCCGCAAGAATCACCGGCCAGTACGACGGCGACGGCATGTGGATGTGCGCATCGGCGTTCGCCTCTTGTTCACGGATGATGTCCTCGGCCGTGGCCACTTGCTTGATCTCGTGGGTCACCGGGTCCTGGGCGTACTTGCGGTGGAAGAACTCGTCGAGGTGATGCACCGTCGGAACCGCATCGAAGTTGTGTTCCTTCGGCGGGCTCGTGGTCATCCACTCGAGCGTGCGTGCATCCCACGGATCGAGGGGTGCAACCTGCTTGCTGCGCGCCGTCTTCCACACGTTGATGAGGAAGAGAAGAACGCCGAAGGCAAGGATGAGCGACCCGATCGACGCGACACGGTTCCAAAACGCCAGGTTGAAGAAACCCTCACCCGCACGAGCCTCGGTCCACACGTACATACGGCGCGGCTGTCCCTGGAGACCGATCATGTGCATCGGGCCGAACGTCAAGTTCATTCCGATGACCATCAACCAGAAGTTCGCCTTGCCGAGACGTTCGTTCAACTGCTTGCCGAACACTTTCGGCCACCAGTAGTAGAAGCCGGCGAAGAGACCGAAGATCGCGCCGCCGAACAACACGTAGTGGAAGTGGGCGACGATGTAGTAGGTGTCGGTTTGCTGGGTGTCGGACGGCGCAACGGCGTGCGTGACACCGGAGAGTCCGCCGATGGTGAACAACACGACGAGACCGATCGCAAAATGCATGGCCGCAGTGAAGTTCAACTTGCCACCCCACAACGTCATCGTCCAGTTGACGATCTTCACGCCGGTAGGAACCGCAATTGCCATCGTTGCAATCGAGAACACCGCGACCGACACCGGCCCGAGACCCGATGCGAACATGTGGTGGGCCCAGACGCCCCAACCCACGAAACCGATCGCCACACCCGAAAACACGACGAAGGGATACCCGAACAGGGGCTTCTTCGAGAACACCGGCAACACCTCGGAAATGATGCCGAAGCTTGGGAGAACGAGGATGTACACCTCGGGGTGTCCGAAGATCCAGAACAAGTGCTGCCAAAGCAACGGGTCGGCTCCGGCGGCAACGTCGAAGAAGGTCGCACCGAAGTTTCGTTGGAAGCTGAGCAGGAACAGTGCAACGGTGATGACCGGCACTGCGAAGAGCAGCAGGAACTGCACGACCAACTGCAGCCAGGTGAAGACCGGCATCCTCATCAGGCTCATGCCCGGTGCGCGCATGTTCAAGACGGTCACGATCAGGTTGATCGCACCGGTCAACGATGCAATGCCCGTGATCTGCAGACCGAGTGCCCAGAAGTCGACGCCGTGCGACGGTGAAAACACCGGACCCGAGTTCGGCGCATACATGAACCATCCACCGTCGGCAGCGCCGCCGAGGAACCACGACAAGTTGACGATGATGCCACCACCCACGAGGGTCCAGAACCCGAAGGCGTTGATACGGGGAAAGGCAACGTCTCGTGCGCCGATCTGCAACGGGATGAAGTAGTTCGCAAAGGCCGCTGCCATCGGCATGACGAAGAGGAACACCATCGTTGTGGCGTGCATCGTGAACATCTGGTTGTAGACGTCGGCGCTGAGCACCTTGCCATTAGGTGCCGCAAGCTGCAGACGAATGAGAACGGCTTCGATGCCACCGACGATGAAGAAGAACATCGCAACGACGCCGTACATGATGCCGAGCTTCTTGTGGTCGACGGTGAAGACCCACGACTTCCACCCCGTGGTTGTGACGGGTCGGCGCAGAGCACCGTACGTGCGCGTCGGTGTCGCCGGGGCGGGAAGAGCCGGGGCTCCAACCGGCGCTGGACGTTCAATGATTGCCATGACTGTTGTCTCCGATCACTTCAGAGTCGCGAGGTAGGCGACGAGTTTGTCGATGTCGTCCTCGGAAAGTCCGAGGTTGGGCATGCCGCGGTACTTGCCGTTGGTTGGCCCGAGTTTCGTCGGGTCGGCATACATCGGCTTCATCGCAGGAGCGTTGCGCAGCCAGCGACGCAGGTCGGTTTGGTTCAGACACTCTTCGCTGACACCGGCGAGATACTTCTTTCCGAACTCGGCACCGGACGCTTCCCACACGTCCTTGCGGCATACCTTGGTGAGCAAGTCCCGCGATGCGCCGGCAAACGTGTTGCGCGACATGAGGTGTGTGAGATTCGGTGCGGCGCCAGACCACACGTTGTCTTCGGGAGCGGCGATGGCGGGCGAGCCATCGGCCTTCTTCAAACCGTTGACCTGGTGACAACGCACGCACTGATTCAAAAAGACCGACTCACCCTCTTTGGCGAGAGTCCCCTCTGCCGGTGATGCGGCGAGCGAAAGCTGGCCCTTCACCCACGCATCGAAATCAGCCTTGTCGAGTGCCACCGCTTCCATGCGCATCACCGCATGCGACAAACCACAGAACTCGGTGCATTGGCCGGCGTAGATACCCGGTTCGTCGGCTTCGAGGCGCAGGAAATGAACACGACCCGGCACCGCATCGCGCTTGCCGTTCAGAGCGGGGATCCAGTACGAGTGAATGACGTCGCGGCTGGTTTCGCGCAACAGCACCTTGGTGCCGGTGGGAATGACGAGCTGGCCCGAGGTGATGATCGGGTCGGTGATGCCATGCTCGGTTTGCACCGGGTAGTCGTACTCCCACCACCACTGCTGTCCGGTCACGTTGATGACCATTTCGGTGTCGTCGGTCTTCGCAAGATCAAAAATGGTCTGGAAGGTGAAGACGCCAATGCCCGCAAGAATGATCGCCGGCAAAACGGTCATTCCAATTTCGAGTACGGGCTTTCCGTGGGTCTGCTCGGGAATCGGCTGGCCACGATCCTTGAACTTGAACACCGCATAGGCGATGACCGCGAAGACGATGACGCCAACGACACCCGCGATCGCGAAAACCGGCTTTTGCAGGTCGTCGATCTTCTGGGCATTCGGGCCTTTGGGCTGCCAGGTGTCCTGCGGGGCGTTCTTCGCGCAACCGGCAAGGAACGCAACCGCCGACAGACCTGCGGCAGAGGCGGCAATGCGACGCACTGACTTGGACATACGGACTCCGGATCGCTGGTTCGAATGACGGATCATGGGACAAAGACCTCGATGCTCTGTCCCTCGACGCCCGGGATGTAGAACTTGTAGGGCTTTTCCGACGCAATGGACGGCTTGTCGATGCGGATGATGAGCATCTGCTCTTCACCCTCTTCGATCATCTGGGTGCAGTTGTGCAACTCCTCGACGACACCCTCTTGCACTTCCTTCTCGCCGTAGAACAGGGTCAAACGGTGTTCACCCTCGGTCTTGTTGCGGAAGATGACGGGGATGTTGTTCGACTTCTGCACCGTGATGCGCGTTGTCGGCGTCTTGATGCCGAGTTCGCGTGCCTGCAACTTGCCGTCGACGAACTCGATCGTCGCCATTGGGTTCGAGCGCATCGACACCTTTGCCTCGGCATTGAAGTCGAAGTGTTCGCTCTTTTCTTCGCCGCACTCTTTGTGGGCGAAGTGGTCTTCTTCGTTCGCCTTCACGAGTTGATCGCGCTTTCCGGCACTCGCGCCAGCGATACCCCCTGCCACGATTCCAACGGCTCCGATTGCGCACAAACCGACGGCGAGCGACTTCTTCAGGTTCGGCCGCACTGCGAGGAGAACGCCACCGGCAAGAACGATGCTGCCCACGGCGATGAAGGCGATCGCGCCGGCAGTCTTCGAGATCGCGAGCATGATGCGCGAAAAGGACAACACCAGCGCACCGGCACCAACCGTCGCAAGCACGGGAAATTCAAGTGGATGAATGAGCCGACCACGCACCGAGGCGTTGTACTTGCGATCGGACGAGGCCGACTCCGACCATCCCTGGATGATCCACTCGACGAAGCCAGCGACGAGCGCGACAAGACCGAGGAGGAAAACGATTTCATGGGTGATGAGACCAATACCCATTGCGACAATGCCGACCGTGCTGACGAGCGGCCACAGGCTGGAGCCCACGGGTTCGGCATTCGCCGGGGCCGAAGCGTCACCTACTTGGACGTCGCCGTCACGGTTGAACAACGCAAGACCAGCGAGCAGGCCCACTGCAAGCATGATCGAAGCAAGCGCGACTGCACCACCCACCGCGCCGTCAACGAGAGCGATGTAGAGAACGAGCACAACGGCCGCGAAGCCGGTGACGCCGATCAGATATTTCGAGCCGTTAGTGAACATCCCGCACCTATTTCTGAACGAACACCACGAACCAGACCGCCGTGTAGACGGCGGAGAGGAAGTACCAATAAAGAGCATGCGCATTCATGAGATCGGTGTTGGCCGCTCGCCCACCGGCGCTCTTGAACAAAGCGGCAAGGGTAAAAGCCATTCCCGCAACGACGAAGGCGATCAGCGTTCCGGTGATCGCATAGAACATCGTTTGGTAAGGACCGTCGGCAAGAACGATTTCCATGTTGGGGTACACCGCAACAAGTCCGTTCAGAAGAGCGAGACCCATCAACAACGTCATGCCGAGCGCCATGCTGGTGTGACGTGAATCGTTGCGTCGCGACGAGTAGGCGGCCCACTGCGCCATGATGCACGCGACACCAACGGTGACGAGCCCAACGTTGGTGAGCACTTCGGCTATCTTCAGGTCTTTTGGCAGCCAGTCCTTGATTTGCTTGAGCCCGTCGGACGACTCACGCAACGGAGCGGCATCACGAAAGCGCAGCCAAATCGACAACATGCCGCCGATCAGCAGCGCGCCGGCTGCCGACACAACGCCGGTGCCAACGAGAAGTTGGCGGCGGGGTGCAGGCTGCGGACCGGCCGGAAGAGCGTGCGTCATTTCTCACTCCCTGCAGGCTTGAGGTCGAGAAGCGGTTCGGGGCTCGTCACTGCGGGCACCGATGCGAAGTTGTCTGCCGGCGCGGGTGATGACACCGACCACTCGAGAGTCTGTGCGTCCCACGGGTCGTCGCCGGCGGGCTCGCCGGCACGGAAGGCGCGCGCGCCGGTGAGCACGAAGAGGATGATCGTGATGGCGATGATCGCCTGGCCGGCAGCGGCGAGGCCATTCCACAATTCCTGTGGTCCGCCGTAGGTGAAGCCGTCGACGACACCCGCAGGCTGATTGGCGAAACCGGCGATGTAAAGCGGCAGCGATGCAAGGACCGTGCCGAGAAACCCGAGAGTTCCCAGGCCAAACACCGCCGACTGGGGCAGTGACCGTCCCCACAGTTTCGGGCCCCAGTAGGCAACTGCACCCATTCCCATGAGAACGGTGCCGTACACCACGTAATTGAACTCACCCTCTTCGAACACCGTGCCGGCAAGTCCGGCCGGGCCAAACTGTGCGATCAGGTGACCGGCCATGCCGGCGAGGACCATTCCGAGACCCAAGAATGCGGGAACGAGTGGCGCCATCACGCGCGGCTTGCCCTGCGCAAGACCAAGAGCACAGCCGCCGAGCACGACGAGCGCGCCGAGAACGGGCAAACCGTTGAAGATGAGGAACGGAATGAGTTCCTTCACCTTGTCGCTGCCCGAGGTGTTGGTCCACGTCAACGCATGCTGAACCTGGGTGGCACCACCGAACGCAGCGACGGTGAGGACACCCGCGCCGACCAGAAGGATCGCGCGCAGCGGATGACGACGTCCGCTTGCAACCGTTGCAACTTCGGCCACGATTCCAACGCCGATGGCGGCAAAGACATAGGTCTGCGGTTGCGTCATCGACCAGCCGAGCCAGTCGTTGATGCCCTTGTTTGCACCGAATGCCACACGGCCGTAATGGTTGTCGACGTAGAGGTAGATACCCGTGCCGATGACAACCGGAAGCGTGAGGAGCAACGAAGCTCCGCCCGTCAGCGCCGCCCACGACAGCATCGGCACGCGAGCGAGCGTCATTCCGGGCGCACGGTTCGTGAGGACGGTGGTGACCAGCGAAACCGTTGCAGCCAGTGCGCCGGCGGCCGTGATGACAACGCCGACGAGGAAGAGATCAACCATCTTCGCCTCGCCGCCACCGGGGCCACCGTTTGCGGCGATCGAGTAGATGCACACGACGAGGCCGGCGAACCACATCCAGAAACCGAACAAAGCAAGACGACCAAAAGCAATCGCTTTCGAACCGATCTGCAGGGGAACGATTGCAATCGCGATACTGAGCATCAACGGCAACGCGACGCCGAAGGACAGCACGACGCGGTAGAGCGATGAAAGTTGTACGACGGAGTCGAGGTCGAGAACCGAATATCCACTCGCGCTGATGCGCTCGAATCCGAGGAACGCCCCGATGACGGCGGATGCCGCACCGGCGAGCAGGGCCGTCACTGCAAAGAGACGGCCAATTTTCTTGTGGTCGGTTGTGGTTGCCCACGACCCAATGCCAACGACAAACGCCCCGAGGGCGCCAGCGCCGGAAGAGGACGCCGCAGCGGGTGCAGCGGCATGCGTGTCGAACGTGGTCATGGAGGGCTAACTCTTTCTCGAAATGACGAACCGAGACTACCCATCGACCGCTCTCGGAACGGAAACCAGGGCTTGTGTCACTTGGCTTTGTGGGCTTGTGACGGGGTGACGGCTCAGGACACGCCGTGACGGACGAGCACGTCGAGCGTCATCGCCCCGAACACCAGGGTGATGTACGAGATCGAGTACGAGAACAGTCGCATCGAGGTGGCCGGCGTCGGACGGCGGCGCAGGACGTCGACCCCGACAACGAAACCCAGCCCAAGGACCGCCGCCGACACCCAAAAAATTGGGCCGAGGTCAGCAACCGGGGCAAGAATCAGGCTTGATGTGACCAATGTCACAGTATAGAGATACATGCTGCGGATCGTCCGCTCCATCGGCACGACCGTCGGCAGCATCGGCACGTTGGCTGCCCGGTAGTCGTCGGCGTGGCGAATGGCGAGGGCCCAGAAATGCGGCGGGGTCCAGAGGAAAATGAGGACAAAGAGCATGCCCGCCGACCAGGAGACACTGTTGGTCACTGCCGACCAGCCCACGAGAACCGGAACCGCACCCGCTGCGCCGCCGATCACGATGTTCTGGCGGCTCGTGCGCTTCAGCCACAGCGAGTAAACGACGACATAGAAAAGGGTCGCACTGAAGGTGAGAACGGCCGAGAGCAGGTTCGCCCCAACCCACAACACCGCGAACGCCACGGCTTCGAGAGTCCATGCAAAAACGATGGCCTGCCGCGGCGACACCAGGCCGGTGACGAGCGGGCGGTGCTTCGTGCGTTCCATCAGCTTGTCGATGTCGCGGTCGATGACCATGTTCAGAGCGTTCGCGCCGCCGGCAGCAAGCGCACCGCCGACAAGCGTGACAAGCACGAGTGCCGTCGAAGGCCAACCCTGCTGGGCAAGAACCATCGTCGGGACGGTCGTCACGAGCAGCAGTTCGATGATGCGGGGCTTGGTGAGGGCGACGAAACCGCCGACCACGGAACGCGGTGTGCGCGAGCCGCCGTGCGACAACGCCTTGCGGGCGATTCGCGAGGGGACGATCGGGCGTGCGTTCACAGCCATGGAATCGCCATGGTACGGGCAGAATGGTGCCGTGCCATCAACGGTGCCCTCGACTCGCGAAGAAGTCGACCTCGATCAGAACGTCGACACGACGGCCGATTCGCCGTGGGTCGTCATCGTGTGGAACGACCCGATCAACCTCATGTCGTACGTCACTCTCGTTCTCCGCAAACTGTTCGGCTACAGCCTCGAAAAAGCGACGCAGTTGATGCTCGACGTGCACCACAAGGGTCGTGCGGTTGTGTCGAGCGGCCCGCGCGAACGTGCCGAACTCGACGTCTACCGACTCCACGAACACGGGCTGTGGGCGACGATGCAAAAAGACGGCAACGACAAGTGATGCGCCGCAGGGCCTCGGGCCCCTTCCAATTGCAGGCCGACGGCTCGTACCGCATCAACCTGCCGCCCGACGTGCGCGAACTGATGAATCATCTCTTCGGCGAACTGCGTGACGTGCTCACACAGGCCGACACCTCTGATCCTGCGTTGCGACGGCTCTTCCCCGCCGCGTACCACGACGACCCCGAGCGCGACGCCGAGTACCAGGACCTGATGCGCTCAGAACTCGTCGCATCGCGGCTCACCGCCATTTCGCGGGTCACCGAGGTCATCGGTGACGGCGACCGCCTCGAGCCGGGCGACATGGACCTGCTGCTCCAGTCGCTCAATGCCGTACGTCTGCTCCTCGGCACGATGCTGGATGTATCGGAAGATGACGAGACCGACGCGGAGGCGGACGACCCCGATGACCCCGTCGCGACCCAGGCCCACCTGTATTCGTATCTCGGCTGGCTTCTCGAGGCCGCGGTCGCCGCTGCCATGGCTGCCGTGCCCGACGGGGGAAACCCGCCGAAACCCCGATAGTTTTCACTCGCTCTTCAGCGGAGTCGAACTAGCCCCCATCGTCTAGTGGCCTAGGACACCACCCTTTCAAGGTGGCGGCACGGGTTCGAATCCCGTTGGGGGTGCGAAAGCCGAATACCAAATTGGATATTGAAATAGCCGAAACATTGCAAGGCCAGTTTCTGGTCCCGTGGTGAAGTTGGAGTTCACGCCGGCCTGTCAAGCCGGAGGTCGCGGGTTCGAGTCCCGTCGGGACCGCGTTTCGGACATCACGTCCGACACGGTCGAGTAGCTCAGTCGGCAGAGCGTCCGCCTGAAAAGCGGAAGGTCACCGGATCGACGCCGGTCTCGACCACCAGAGTTTCGTCATTCTCAGCGATTAGACATTTCTCGTGGCCGCTGAAATTCGTCGCGATATCGAAGGCCTGCGCGCCGTCGCTGTTGGCGTCGTCGTCCTGTACCACGCTCACTTCCTCGGCCTGCGCGGGGGATTCATCGGCGTCGACGTCTTCTTCGTCGTCTCGGGCTTTCTCATCACGAGCTTGTTGCTGCGTGAACACTCGGCAACCGGGCGCATCTCGCTCTCCCGTTTCTACGGCCGACGCGTGCGACGTCTCCTGCCCGCGTCGTGTCTCGTCATCGTCGGCACGGTCGTGGCAGGCAACATCTGGCTCGAACCGTTGCGCCTGCGTGATCTCGGTACCGACGCGGTGGCAAGCGGTGGTTTCGTTGCGAACATCGTTTTTGCACGGCGCGGAACCGACTACCTGCAATCGGCCCTGCCGCCCTCCGCATTGCAGCACTATTGGTCGCTCGCCGTCGAAGAGCAGTTCTACGTCGTGTGGCCCGCACTGCTCGCATTGTTGTTGTGGCGCGGCGCGCGGGCGACGTCACGTGCCGCCATTGGTATTGCAAGCGTGTCGGTGGCGTCATTCGTGGTGTGCATCTGGCAAACCTCGGCATCACAACCCTGGGCTTTCTTCGGTCTGCACGCACGCGCGTGGGAACTCGGCGCGGGCGCACTTCTGGCGATTGCCTGGCCCCGCGTGGTGGCGTTGTCGCCACGACTCCGCGGCATTGGCGGCTGGGTCGGCGTTGCCGTCACCATCGCTGCGTGCTTCGCCATCAGCGAAGCCATGGCGTTTCCCGGCGTTCTTGCACTCGCGCCGGTCGTCGGCACGGTTCTCGTTCTTGCCGCGGGCGACGACGCGACACGCGGCCCCGTCGTCGTGCTTCGCAATGGTGCCATGCAGTGGGTCGGCGCACGTTCCTATTCCATTTATCTGTGGCACTGGCCGGCACTCATCATCGGCGAAGCCGCGCTCGACGGCCCGCTGTCGGTTGCCGAGCGCATCGCGCTCGTCGTGGCCTCCATCGCCGCTGCGGATCTTTCGTACCGCTTCGTCGAGAACCCCGTGCGCCGGTCGCCGGTCCTCGCCACGCGCAACAACCTGACGCTGTGTGTCGGCGCACTTCTCGTCGTAGTCAGCGTTGGCGCGGGCGCGATGTTGCGCAACAAGTCGGTCGACTTGTCCACCGATGTCGTTGCCACGACGCCAACATTCGTCACCGCAACGACGACATCCACCGCCCCCGCCTCGCCGATACCAACCGATACGACGGCACCGGGCGACTCAACAACCACGTCCTCGTCGCCCAACGCCGACACCACGGTGCCCGCCGGCCCGCCGCCACCGATCGTCAGCCCGACCGAACCACTCGCCGCCGTCATCGAAGGCATCACGACGGACAAGGTTCCGAAGAATCTCGAACCGTCACTTGCCGGCGCGACCGGCGACAAGCCCGTCATCTACGACGATGGCTGCCACCTCGACGCGGGGTCGACCGAACCGGGTGAGTGCGTGTTCGGCGATGCGTCGTCGCAGTTCACCGTGGCGTTGTTCGGCGACTCGCATGCCGCGCAATGGTTCAACGCGCTCGACGCGATTGCGAAACAACGCGGATGGCGGTTGTTGGCATTGACCAAGTTGGGCTGCACACCAATCGAGCAGATCACCTATAACTCCACCGTCGGCGCGACGTATCCGCAATGCGAACCGTGGCGAGCAAACGTGAAAGAGCGTCTTGCCGCCGAGCGTGCCGCCGTGGTTTTCATCTCGTACTCGAATCGTCTGCAGCAAGTGGGCGTGCAACAACCCTTCCCGGACCAGGTGTGGCTGGATGGGTTTGCCGAACTCATTCCGGAACTGCGGGCCGCAGGCACCGAGCCGGTTCTCATCACCGACACGCCCTATCCGGGCCGCGACGTGCCGATTTGTTTGTCGAGCAACGTGTCGAGCGTGCGCAATTGTGCGTTCTCGCGCGAAAAGGGCATTCGCCAATCACGTCTCGACACGAACATGGCGGCAGCCGTGAACAACGGCGCACAGGTTCTCGACGTGACCAACTGGCTGTGCACCGACAAGGTGTGTCCCGTCATCGTCGGCAACCTTCTCGTGTACCGCGATTCGAATCACATCACCACGAAGTACGCAGAGTGGCTGATCCCGCTCATCGATGCGGCAATCAGCCCCTACGTCGAGGGTGTTCGCCAGCGCACCAAGGTTTCCTGAGCGATCGTCGCGACGTGCGTACCTTCGGCGCCGTAGACGTGGCCGAAGGTGAGACCTCTCCCACCAACGAAAGCCGTGCACGACATTTCATAGAAGTGCCACTCGTCCGAGCGATGCGGTCGATGAAACCAAATCTGATGATCGAGGCTTGCACTGAAGCGTTGGCCGGCCTCGCCCGCTTCGCGTGCTTCGGGCAGCGCAACGAACACCGCGTCGGTGGGAAGGTCGTCGGAGATGTAGGCAAGCGCACACTGATGCTCGAACTGCGCGTCGGAAACGTCGGTCGTCACGCGCATCCA
>JBJTYJ010000114.1:0-8440 GCA_046082705.1 Actinomycetota bacterium
CGTGTGGGAATGGAAGGATCACGGGATTTCGCAGGAACTCGATGACGGTCGGAAACGGTTCGCATTCGGTGGCCAGTTCGGTGACACGCCGAACGACGGCAACTTCGTTGCCGACGGCCTTGTGCACAGCGACCTCACGCCGCATCCAGCGATGCGTGAACTCGCGTGGGTGCACCGTCCCGTTTCCGTGTCGCTGGTGGGAAAGGGAAGCGGCGTGCGCCTCTTGCTGCGCAACCGCCAGGCGTTCCGGGACCTCGCGCATCTTCGTGCCGCGTGGGAACTCGTGACCGACGGTGCGGTGGTGAAGCGCGGGTCTCTGCGCGTGCCGAAGGTCGCCGCCGGAGAAACCGTTCGGGCTCGGGTGCCGGTGGTCGTGCCGAAGACGGGCGACGTGCGTTTGTCGGTTCGGTGGTTCTTGCGCCGTGACGAAACGTGGGCGCCGGCGGGCCATTTGGTCGCGTGGGATCAAGTCGTGTTGCACCAACCAAAAGCCGCGCAGAAGAAACCTGCGACTCGATCACCAAAGACAATGATCACACCGCCCGATGAGATTGCGGGACTCGAACCACTGCCGACCATTTGGCGAGCGGCCGTCGACAATGACGGGTTCAAGAACATGCCCGAGATCGGTGGGTTCGGAGAGTCGCTACGCCGCTGGCAGCTGCAGGGCGTCGACGTGCGCGATGCGGAACTCATTGATGTGAGCACCAAACGCACCGTGAACGCCGACCACAGTGTGTCGTTCCGGCATTCCTTCACGGTGCCGGCCGACCTCGCCGACGTTCCGCGCGTCGGGGTCACTTTTCCCGTGCCGCCTCGGTTCACGCACGTGCGCTGGGTGGGGGATGGGCCCCATGAGTGCTATCCCGACCGCCGTTCATCGGCAATGTATGCAACGTGGGAAGGAGCTCCGGACGAATTGCCGTACCTCGTGCCCCAGGAATTCGGTCTGCGCACGAACTGCACGCGGCTCGACCTCATCGACCCGCGTTCGGGCGACGTGCTGTGTGTGGAAACGCAAGGCAGTCCCTTCCACTTTTCCGCAACGTGGCACACCGCTGCTGATTTGTTTGCTGCCAAAGATGCAACAGAATTGCGCCGGCGTGAACACCTGACGGTGCACCTTGATGCGGCCCATCGCGGGCTTGGCACTGCAAGTTGTGGGCCCGACACGCTGGCGAGATACCGCATCACACCGGGTCGCTACACCCTGGAATATCGCATCTCCCTGCGGTGATAACTTCGCCCCGCGATGGGCACAAAAGAAGACGACGTCATTGCGCAACTCACCGGTCCGGGTGGCGCGTTCGAAATTCAAACGGTGCCCGTGCACGGAGTGCCCCTGCGGGTGTTTACCACTGCGCCCACGTCGCTGCGCGATCTGTGGCTGATCGGCGCTGCTCGAGGAGACGTTCCATACATCATCTATGAAGACAACGTCATCACGTATGCCCACGCCCACGAAATGGTCCGTTCCCTCGCTGAATGGTTGACGTCGAACGGTGTGAAACAAGGTGACCGCGTGGCCATCGGCATGCGCAATTATCCGGAATGGGCCGTTGCGTACTGGGCGATCCAGTACATCGGGGCCATCAGCGTCAGTCTGAACGCCTGGTGGATCGCCGAAGAACTGAAATACGCACTTTCCGACTCGGGTGCGAGTGTAGTGATCGTCGATGGTGAACGGCTCGATCGCTTGAGCGACGAGCTCTTGCGTGAAGTTGGCGTTCGCCATGCCGTTGTCGTGCGCGGTGCCGCACGCCCCGGTGTCGCGACGTGGAAAGACGTGACGTCGAACAAGGCGGCACAACTACCCGACGTCACCATTCAGCCCGACGATGATGCAACCATCCTCTACACGTCGGGAACGACGGGTTTCCCGAAGGGTGCCGTCGGCAGCAACCGCAACCACATCACCAACGTGTGGAACGGCTTGTTCCGCGCCGCACAGAACGCCGCACTCGCCGACCCAAACGCGCCGAAGCCCGCGGTCAAACGTCAACCAACGGCGCTGTGGACGTTTCCGTTCTTCCACATCGCAGGTGTCACGGGTGTCAGCGTTGCGCCTGCGACCGGTGGTGCGCTCGTCACGCAGTACAAGTGGGACCCGGCCGAAGCGTTGCGACTGATCGAGAAACACAAGGTCACACAGATCTCGGGCGTGCCCGCGGTGATTCGGTCGTTGCTCGAACACCCCGATTACGACAAGCACGATCTGTCGAGCCTTTCCACCATCTCGCAGGGCGGTTCACCCGTTCCTCCCGATTCCATTGCACGCATCCAAAGCGATTTTTCGGAAAAGGTCAGCCCGACGAACGGATACGGCCTCACCGAAACAACGTCTGCTGTCGTCGGCAATGCGGGCAAGGCGTACTTCGGCAAGAAAGATTCCGTCGGCCAGCCGATGATCGGCACCGACATTCGCATCGTTGACGAACAGGGGAACGATCTCCCGCTCGGGTCGGTGGGTGAAGTGTGGATTCAAAGCCCGATGAACGTTCGCGGCTATTGGAACAAACCCGAAGCGACGGAAAAGTCGTTCACGAACGGCTGGTTCCATTCGGGTGACGCCGGATATGTCGACGAAGACGGGTTCCTGTTCGTCGTCGACCGCATCAAGGACATGGTCATTCGTGGCGGCGAAAACGTGTACTGCGCCGAAGTCGAAGCCGCGGTGTTCGAGCACGAGTCCGTTGCCGATTGCGCAGTGTTCGGTGTTCCGCATCCCACGCTCATGGAAGAAGTCGCGCTGGTTGTCGTACCGAAAGACGGCCACGGACAGCAATCGACTAACTCGCTCGTGGCGCATCTCAAGACACGTCTGTCGGCATTCAAGGTTCCCGCGCACGTGTTCTGGACCCATGACCCACTGCCACGCAACGCGACGGGCAAGGTGTTGAAGAAAGACCTCCGCGAGACCTACGCCGAGAAATGAGAAAGACCCGGCCACCGAAGCGGCCGGGTCTTTTTCCTGCGAAAACTCAGTCCTTCAGCGCTTCTTTGGCCGCATCCGACAGGCCCTTCACGAACGCCGGGCTGAGTGACTTCACCTCGGTGGGGGTGAGGTTGTCGAGCTGCTCGGGTGTGAACGAATCGGCAGCCTTCGGGTTCAGGGCTTTCAGCTGCTTGGTCGTCATTGCCTCGATCTGATCGGGCTGCATCGCCTCGGCCTGATCGTCGGTCAACTTGCCAAGGGCCGACGTTGGCAACGAGGGCACCTTTTCCGGGTCGATTTCCGCGAGTGCATCCGGGCTCATCTTCATGAACTGACCCGGAGCGAGGACCTTCAACACCTTTGCAGTGATTTCGTCAACCTGCTCAGGCGACAGCACCGCCATCATCGTGGCCTTCATCTTCGCCATCTGTTCGGGCGTCATTCCCTGGAACGCCTGTGGCGCCATCTGATCGAGCTGATCGGGCTTCATCACCGCGAACACTTTCGCACCGATGCTCTTCAACTGGTCGGGCTGCATACCCGCCATTGCTTCAGATGCCATCGCGGCCATCTTCTTGGGATCCATCGCCTTGAAGATCGAGGCACCCATCTTTGCCATTTGGTCGGGTGACAGTCCGCCGAGAGCATCTGGGGCCATCGACTTGAACTGGTCGGGTGACATGCCGGCGAATGCTTCGGGCGACATGTTCTCCATCTTCGACTTGTCGAAATTGCTGAAGAGCTTGGCGCCCATGGCCTTCATTTGATCCGGCGTCATGCCCTGCAGCGCTTCGGGAGCCATCGACTTGAACTGATCTGGAGTGAGGCCCTTCATCGCATCGGGGTTCATCTTCGCCATCTGGTCGGGGCTGAGAAGCGACAGCGTTTCGGGCTTCAGGCCGGCCACCGACTTCATGTCGAAGTTCTTGAACTCGTCGGGTGCAAGGGTCTTCAACTGGTCAAGAGTGAGGCCCTTGCTCGGGTCGAAGTTCGCGGGAAGTTTGCCGATCAGTTTGTCGGCCGAGAGTGCGCCTTCGGGAAGCTTGAAGCCGGCGGGAACTTCGATGCCACCCGGCAGTTCCATCTTCGTTCCACCTGCAGTCGTGCCGCCCGCCGGTGCCTTGCCTGACGCCGCAACCAGCTTGCGCAAAGCCGTTTGATCGAGTGTCGCGGTGCCCGAGCCGCCAGCGACCCATTCACCACCGGGAAGGCCCTTGCACATCTGCTCCATGAAGGGCAGTGACTGACCCGGCATCGCTTCGACCTTCGCGTACGACACGCCCGCCACCTTGCAGACACCGGGAACGGATCCGCCGCCGATGAGGCTGGCAAGCGAACCTCCTGTCGAAGATCCACCCGCAGTCGGAGCTGCGCCACCGGGTGCAGTCGTGCTGCCGCCCGGCACCGCACCCGCTGGCGGTGCCATTTTCTCGGCATCGAAGATCACGCTCGACTTCTCACCGGCGGTGAAAGTGCCCTGCGCCATCTTGCACATTGCTTCGTCAAATGGCTTCGAGATCGGACCCATCTTCGCCGAGCCGTACTTCGTGCCTCCGATGGTGCACACACCTGCGGGTGCCGATGTCTGCGTCGTTCCCGTTCCGGTTCCTGTTCCGGTGCTCGTTCCCGTGCCCGATGCAGGCGCGGGTGTTTGTGTCGTTCCGCCGGTCGAGCCAGATGTTCCTCCGGCCGCATTCGGATCAAAAACTCCTCCCGTCGTGTCGCCGGCAGTGAAGGTCCCTTGTGCTCCCGTGCACATGATTTGATTGAAGGCCATTTCGGTTCCGTTGGATTTGACCTTGCTGTACTTGACGCCGCGGATGGTGCATGCGCCTGTCGGCCCCGACATCGAACCGCCCGTTGGCATGCCTCCGCCGGGGTATGTTGACGACGCATTTGTGACTGCGGGAATCGCGAGTGCCGTGGCGATGGTGAGTCCGGCGATGATGCGGGAAAGCCTCATGACTGACCTTTCTGATGAACCGTGTTCAAAGAGGAGGGTAGCCCGACTTTTCGCGGTGCGGAAGTAGCCTCGGCGCCGTGTCCGGCCCGCTGCGATTGAGTTTCGTGAAGTCGGTGTCCGACCACCGCGACCTTCCCGAACTTGCCACGGAGGTGGCCGTTGTTGGGCGGTCGAACGTGGGGAAGTCGTCGCTCATCAATGCGTTGGCCAACCACAAGAACCTGGCGAAGGTGTCCAAGACGCCCGGGCGGACGCAGTTGATCAACCTCTTCTCGTTGTCGGAGTCGACGGGTGTGGTCGACCTGCCGGGTTACGGCTACGCGGCGGTGCCCGGTCGGGTGAAGGCGGGCTGGGGTCGAATGATCGAGTCGTATCTCATCGAACGTGAGAGCTTGGTCGAGGTACTGGTCTTGGTCGACGGCGAAATCGGCCCGACGAAGCTCGACGTGCAGATGATCGACTATCTGCACGCGAACGACGTGCCGATGCAAATCGTTGCGACAAAACACGACAAGGTGAAATCGTCGAAGCGTGAAACCCGCAAGCGCGACCTCGCATCCGGTTGTGGTGTTGCGCAGCGCGACGTGATGTGGGTGAGCGCCGAATCCGGAATCGGTATCGACGCGTTGCGGGCGCACATCAGCGGTGCACTGAAAGATGAGTGACAAACGCGCGGGAGTCGCGTGGATTCTCACTTCGGCACTTGCATATTCGCTGTTCACGGTGATGGCCAAGCGCCTTCTCGAGGAAATCAACCCGACCGACGTGTTGTTCTGGCGCTTCATCATCGCGACTCCGGTGATCTGGGCGATCGTTCTCGTCCGGACGCGAACTCGACGCGGACCAAATCCACTGCACGTCGAATGGCATCCGCGTTTTGCGATGGGTGTGTTGTTCGGTTTGCTCGCGTGGTTCGCGTTCCTGGGTGTCGACAAACTGCCCGGCGACCTCTACGTCATCGTCATCTACACGTACCCCGCGATGGTCGCCGTCGGGTCACGATTGTTGCGTCGTCCTGCGACGCGACGACTCTGGACCGCCGTCGGTATCACGACGTTGGGTATTGCATTGACGGTGCCGGAAATTTTCGAGGGCACGCAGGATGCGGCGTTGTTCGGTTTCGGATTGACGTTGATGAACGCGGCGCTCTATGCGGGATACATCCTCTACTGCGAGCGAATCGTCAACGACACCAAAGGCCATCATCTCGCCGGCGATGGTTACGTTGCCGCCGCATGGGGAATGATCGGCTCGGTGGTCGTGGCCGTCGTCGTTGCTGTGGGCTCCGGAGGCGTGTCGGCCCCCGAATCGGGGCTTGCGATTGTGTGCATGTTCGGCCTCGCAATCATCAGCACGGTCGTGTCGCAGACGGCGTTCTTTCTCGGTGTCGCAAAGCTCGGCCCCGCCCCCGCGGCGCTCGTTGCGGCGAGCGAACCCGTCATGGCCCTGACGTGGCTCGTCATCTTCCTCGATGAGTCGATGCGAGCAATTCAGATGGCCGGCGCGGCGCTTGTCATCGTGGGTGTCGTGTGGTCACAGCGCACCCACGGCAACTAATCTCTCGGGATGTCGCGCCGCGTGGCGCACGTCGAAAGAGAGGGAAGACATGACCGGTCCGGGGATGCATTCGGGGATTGCCACCGACGATGCAATGAACCTTGCCATGTCGGAAAAGGCCATTCCGCTGTACGAGGCCGTGAAGCAGTTCATCAAGAACGAAGTCGAGCCGATCACCGAGGAGTACTACGCACTCGGCGACGGCCGTGCCGATCGTTGGTCGTACGCCCCCGGGCAGCTTGAATTGCTCGAGTCGGTGAAGGACAAGGCCAAGGCCAACGGCCTGTGGAACTTCTTCCTGCCGAACGCCGAAACCGGTGAGGGTCTGTCGAACCTTGACTACGCGTACATCGCGATGGAACTCGGCAAGAACCCACTTGCTTCCGAGTGCCTCAACTGTTCGGCACCCGACACCGGCAACATGGAAGTCATCGAGCGCGTCGGCACGCCCGAGCAGAAAAAGCAGTGGCTCGAGCCGTTGCTGCGCGGTGAGATTCGTTCCGCCTACGCGATGACCGAACCCGACATCGCATCATCGGATGCGAAGAACATCGCGTGTCGCGCGGTCCTCGACGGTGAAGAGTGGGTCATCAACGGCGAGAAGTTCTACATCTCGGGTGCAGGCGACCCGCGTTGCAAGATCATGATCGTGATGGTGCTGACCAGCCCCGATGGCCCGCCGTCGCGCAAGCACTCGCAGATTCTCGTTCCGATGGACACTCCGGGTGTCGAGATTCTCGGTGCAATGCACGTCTTCGGTGAAGACGACGCACCGCATGGTCACATGCACCTGCGCTTCAATGACGTGCGCGTGCCGGCAAGCAACATGCTGCTGGGCGAAGGCCGCGGCTTTGAGATCTCGCAGGTTCGTCTCGGACCAGGGCGCATCCACCACTGCATGCGTTCCATCGGTGCCGCCGAGCGTGCACTTGAACTGATGGTGCGCCGCGGATTGCACCGCGAGGCGTTCGGTCGTCCGCTCACGCGTCTCGGCAAGAACCCCGAGGTGATTGCCAAGGCACGTATCGAAATCGAGGCCTGCCGTTTGATGGTGCTTCGCGCCGCCAAGGCAATGGACACCATGGGCAACGCCGAGGCCCGCGTGTGGGTCAGCGCCGTCAAGGCCATGGTGCCCGAGCGCGTGTGCAAGATCATCGACGAAGCCATTCAGATGTACGGCGCCACCGGCGTGTCGCAGTGGACGCCCCTGTCGCGGATGTACGCCAGTCAGCGCACGTTGCGTCTGGCCGATGGTCCCGACGAAGTGCACTGGGGAGTCGTTGGTCGCTTTGAGATCGCGCGTTACGAGAACGAGCCGCCGATCGAAAAGCCGACCGAATACAGGGGCATGTTCTCCGGCCCTGCATGAGGCTTCATTACGAACTGGCCGGCAACGGCCCCCACGTTCTGTTCTTCAACGGTTCCGGAGCAACACTCGAAAGCTCCGCTGTAATCGTCAGCGGTCTGCGTGAATTCGCAACCGTTCTTGCCCACGACCAACGTGGTCTCGGCAAGACGGGCATCATCGATGGTCCGTTCACGATGGCGCAGTACGCACACGACGCGGCCGAACTTCTCGACCACGTCGGCTGGCAATCGTGCATCGTCATCGGCATCAGTTTCGGCGGCATGGTTGCACAAGAGTTCGCGGTGACATTCCCGGAGCGCGTCGAGAAACTCGTTCTGCTGTGCACCGCTGCCGGTGGTGCCGCTGGAGCGTCGTATCCGCTGCACGACGACGTCGACCTTGACCCTGTAGTGCGCGCCGACAAGCAGGTGCCGATTTTCGACACGCGCTTCACGGCCGAGTACCTGGCCAACGACAACTTCTCCGCCGCACTTTCCAAGATGCTGCGTGACCGCGAGTTCGTGCCGAAGTCGGACGAGGTGCGCAGGGGAGAAGTGATGCAACTCGAAGCACGTCGTCACCACGACGTTGCCGATCGCCTTGGGCGCATCACCTGCCAAACACTCGTGATGGCCGG
>JBJTYJ010000115.1:0-4423 GCA_046082705.1 Actinomycetota bacterium
TCAGCATCTCGTCGAGAAGTACCGAGTTGTAATAGGCGACGTCGACGAGCAGACCCACCCCGAGTGCGCGCCGCGCTTCGTCAAGCACGGCGGCACTGCGCTTGGCAGCGACGACTTCTGCGGCACGCGCTGCGCTCTTGACACACTGAAAGTTGTCGAGATTGACCATCGGCAGAACGTCGGGGCCCGTGTCGTTGCCCAGATGGCCCTCGTGCAGGGCGGCAATACCCGGCAGCATGTTCAACGCTTCGGCGATGAACGACGTGGCGGTACGACCGGTGCTGGCAATTGCAAGAAACATCGACGTCAGGCCGTGGGTTGCGCACCGGCAACCGTGGTGCGGTGCAGTTCGCGGCGGAATCCCGCGTAGTCGTTCAGTGCGTAGTGCTGTGTCGAGCGGTTGTCCCAGATGACGAGGTCACCCGCCGACCAACGGTGGCGCAGCGTGAATCGCGCATCGGTGGTGTGTGCGTGCAGCCAGTCGAGCAGAGATTGCACGCGATCGGCATCGACCCCCCGCAGGTCGCGCACGTATGCGCGATTGAAGAACAATGCTTGCCTGCCGGTTTCGGGGTGCGTGACGACGAGCGGATGCAGTTCGGTGTCGTCGGCGGTGTCGTCACAGACGATGTTCATGCCCGAAAGCCCGGAGTGCAGCGGCTGCATCTTGCGCGAGTATGCGTCGCGTGCAGTGTGCACGGCGGTGGTCGCCGACAACTCGGCACGGCGGTCGTCGGACAGATGTTTCCAGGCCGCCGTCATCGATGCCCAGAGGGTGTCGCCGCCGTAGGGCGGGATGTCGATGGCGTAGAGCAAGGTGAACGACGGCGGTTCGGCCTGGAAGCTGAAGTCGCTGTGCCACGCGCCGCCGAAATTGAACGCCGTGCCGTCGGAGGCCTCTTTCAGAACCTTGATGACTTCGGGGTGATCGGGGCTCGGTTCGATGAACGGAACCGGGCCGGCCGGCCCGAATCGCCGCGACAAGGCGACTTGTTCGGCAACATCGAGCCTCTGGCCCCGCACGACAACCACTTCGTGTTCGCACACGAGCGCACGCAGTTCGGCGAATCCCCCGTCGTCGAGGCGACGCACGTCGTCGACCACAACCTCGGCACCGAAAACGCCCGTCAGTCGCTTCACCTCCACGACCGAAACCGTACCCTTCGTCAGTCGGCGACGAAACCCTTCCAGTTGCGCATGTAGCCGACGAACGTGTCGGACAGGCCTTCGTCGCGCAGTGTCTGTGCCGGCACGGGAAGTTCCCGCATCGCGAAGTCGGGGTTGCCGCGCATCATCCGGGGAAAGTCGTGGTTCGTGATCGCCGCACGGCCGACGACTGCGATGTCGGCTCCGGCACCGAGGGCCGCACGCACCGCAGCGGCCGAGTACAGCTTTCCCGCGACCGCGAGGCGAACGTTGCCGCGGTCAATTCCGGCAAAGATGTCGATCAACCGTCGATCGCTCCACCCCTCTTCGATGGCATTCTTTGCACAATCCCACAACGACATGTCGATCATGTCGACCTGGCCCGTGGCGACGAGGCGCGAATAGACCTCACGGATCTCGTCGATTTTCATCCCGAAACGTTCGGGCGACAGCCGCACGCCGACGTGGAAGTCGTTGCCGCACTCGCGGCGGATGCCGTCAATGATCGCGAACAATGACCGTGCGCGGTTGTCGAGTGATCCACCGAACTCGTCGGTGCGCCGGTTCAGTTCCGCGGAAAGAAACTGGCACAGCAGATAGCCGTGCGCACCGTGCAGTTCGACGCCGTCGAAACCGGCCGTCTGCGAGCGCTTCGCAGCCGCGACGAACGCGCCGATCATTTCGTGGACTTCGGCGTTCGACATCGCACGCGCACTGGTTTCAGGATCATCCGAAGGACAAACGGGATCCGTACCGATGATTTCGCGTGGCGAACGATTGCCCGCGTGGTGCAACTGCACGATCGCGATGCTGCCGGCCATCTTGATGTCGCAGGCGAGTCGCGTGAGCCCGGCCACGTGACGATCGTCGTGCACACCCAACTGGCCGGCGAACCCGACTCCGACTGCTTGTACCGACGCAGCGCAGGTCATGGTGAGCCCGAAACCACCGAGCGCGCGCATCGTCAACCAGCGGTGCTCGTCGTCGGACAACGTTCCGTCTGCATGGCTTTGTTGGTTGGTCAATGGTGCAAGCATCAGACGGTTCGGCATCGCCGGACCGTGCGGAAAGGTCACCGTTTCGAAGGCTGCGTCGTTGCGTGTCTGACTCATCCCCGCGACACACTAGGTCCATCGGTAGCGTTCACCTTCCCATGACCCCGCCGACGAGCACCGACGTCACCGCCGAAGCGGCGCGACGCCGAACCTTTGCGATCATTTCGCACCCCGACGCGGGCAAGACCACCCTCACCGAGAAGTTCCTGCTTTATGCCGGTGCGGTGCAAGAGGCCGGTGCCGTGCGGGCGCGCGCGGGACGCCGCGCTGCGACCTCCGACTGGATGGAGCTGGAAAAACAGCGCGGCATTTCGATTTCCTCCGCCGTGCTGCAGTTCCCCTATCGCGGCCACACGTTCAACCTGCTCGATACCCCGGGCCACCGCGACTTCTCCGAAGACACCTACCGCGTGCTCGCCGCGGTCGACTCGGTGGTGATGGTCCTCGACACGGCCAAGGGCATCGAGTCACAGACCCTCAAACTGTTCCAGGTGTGCCGTTCACGCAACCTGCCGGTCATCACCTTCTTCAACAAGTACGACCGCCCGGGTCGCGACCCGCTGGAGTTGCTCGACGAAGTCGAAGAGCAAATCGGCTTGAAGCCCACACCCGTCACGTGGCCCGTCGGCATCCCCGGTGATTTCCGCGGTGTCATCGACCGTCGAACGGGTGACTTCGTGCGGTTCGTACGCACGGCCCATGGCGCCGAACTGTCACCTGAAGAAGTGGTGTCGCCCGACGCGGCCGCATCGGCAGAGGGCACCGCGTGGACGGCGGCGCTCGACGGATGCTCGCTGCTCGATGCCATCGGTGCCGACCTCGACATCGACTCGTACCTTGCGGGAATCACCACGCCGGTTTTCGTCGGCTCGGCGCTCACCAACTTCGGTGTGCGCATGTTGCTCGATGCGGTCGTCGACCTTGCACCCGCGCCCGCACCGCGGGCCGACGTGAAAGACCATCAACGACCGCTCGATGCCGGGTTCTCTGCGTTCGTTTTCAAGATCCAGGCGAACATGGACCCCAACCACCGCGATCGCCTCGCCTTCGCACGTGTGTGTTCCGGCATGTTCGAGCGTGGCATGGACGCCACGTGCACGCGCTCGAAGCGCCTCGTTGCAACCAAGTACGCCACAACAGCCTTCGGCAGCGACCGCGAAACCGTCGAGGTGGCGTTTCCCGGCGACATCATCGGCCTGATCAACGCCAACGACCTGCGCATCGGCGACACGCTCTGTGCGGGGGACGTCGTCGAGTTCCCGGGTGTTCCCCGTTTCGAACCCGAAGTGTTCGCCACTGCGCGACCACTCGACTCGGGTCGGTTCAAGCAGTTCCGCAAGGGCTTAGCGCAGCTCGACGAGGAAGGCGTGGTGCAGGTCTTACGCGATCCCGATCTCGGCGACAGCGATCCGATCCTCGCCGCAGTCGGTGCCCTGCAATTGGAAGTGTTCGCACACCGCCTCGCGGGCGAGTTCAACGCGCCCATCGAGGTGCGGCCCACCGTGTACCAGGCGATCCGTCTCACCGACAAGGCAAGCATCCCCCGCCTTCAAGCCATCGGTGGCATCCGCATCCTGAAGCGCGGCGACGAAGCCCTCGTCGCGTTGTTCGAGAACAAGTTCCGTCTGCAACGGTGGCTGGCCGACGAACCCGAGCTCACGTTGACTCCGATTCTCGCCGGAAACTAAACCACCACCAACGTGGCGGCGCACAGCAAGGTGCCCGTCGTCATCGTCCCCCACCACGACTCACGATCGGTCTGGGCACAACCGCTTCGACATCGGCGGTCGTTACTTCCCGGCGCGACACGACGGACTGGCGCATGCCGAGATGGTCGCGCATGCGCCGGTAGAGCGGTCGGAACTGCTCGGCCCCGCCGTCGGGACTCGATGCGAGAATTTCGCGCACGCCGCGCGTGGTCGCGAAGTACAACTTGCCCGCATCACCACGCTCCAACAACAACAGCGATGCGGAAAAATCGTTGCCGTCTTCGCCGGCCTCGAACATCGTTCCGGCGACGAGCGTCTCGACGAGGCGTTGCTGGCCGAAATGGTGATGGCGTCGGGTGGTGGCGCGTGGGAACTCGCCGCGGGAACGATGTTCGAGGCGAACGAAGACAACGACGCGTTCTCTGCGTCACTGCTGCTGTTGGCGCGTGGGGATGCCGGCAAGTTGTACTTCGCCACCACGCGTGGGGTGCGCGAGGTGCTTGCGTCGAGTCC
>JBJTYJ010000116.1:0-4339 GCA_046082705.1 Actinomycetota bacterium
GGACTCGACGCAAGCACCTCGCGCACCCCACGCGTGGTGGCGAAGTACAACTTGCCGGCATCCCCACGCGCCAACAGCAGCAGTGACGCAGAGAACGCGTCGTTGTCTTCGCCGGCCTCGAACATCGTTCCGGCGACGAGCTCCCACGTTCCGCCACCGCTTGACATCACCATCTCGGCCATCAGCCCCTCGTCGAGTCGTTCGTCGCCGACCCGCAACCGCCATTGAACGAGGTCGTGTGCGACGGCAGGAAATGTGTTGCGGTGCGCGGCCACGAGCGGCAACCGCTCGGGACCGGTCAGCACACCGTCGATCGTCAACATGTCGCTGATCGCTGCGTCGAAGTTGAGACCCACGTTCTGCTGGGCACCTACCCATGCACCCAAGCCCGCAAGGTCGCGACAGCGTTCGAGCGACAAGTACACGCCGTCGGCGGTGAGGTGGCGAGAGGCGGTGGCCGCAAGTGACGCATGCACCGCCCCGGGTGCGAGAAGGCGCGGCAATTCGTTGACTGCCGACCACCAGCGTCCGGTGTGCACCCAGTCGACCGTCTCGGCCCACACCGCACTGGATGTGACGAGGTCGAAGTCGCGACCCGCATCGAAGGTCTCAACGTCGTCTTCCACGAACTCGACGTTGTGCAGCCCGAGATCTGCTGCCATGTCGCGCGCGGTCGCAATCGCAATGGTGCTGGCGTCGACACCAACGACGTGCGCGTGGGGGTTCAACGCGGCGAGAAAACATGCCGCTACCCCACCACCGCAGCCCAAGTCGACCGCCGCATGCAGGTCGCCGATCCCCGACAGCGTGCCGAGCCAAGTGTGGGTGTGTGGTGCGGCGGCATCGATCGTCGCACGCTGTCGGTCAAGGTCGTGACAGAACATGTCGACATCGCCGGGCGCCGATTGGCCGAATGCCCGCCGGTGCAAGAGTTCACCCACTTCGTTGGCCACCGCATCCCCGCACCGCAGGGCCAATTCCTCCCAAAATTCCATCGTCCCGACGTGGCGCACGAGACCTGCTCGGGCATAGAACTCGTCGACCGTGGTGTTCACCGGCCCGATCCTACGGTGCGGCAATTTGTCATTCGTTCTGCCACTAGAGGTGAGTTCCTCATTACTGTGGTGGCATGGCCGAACGCTCGGATGACATCGCGGGAGACGCAACGTCGACCGACCCATCCGAGAAAAAAGATGGCCGTCACGAACGCGTCGAGCGCGGCAAGCGTGCGGTTTTCGAAGCCCTCGTGGAACTTTTCAGTGAGGGCCGCTACAACCCATCGGTTGCCGAGGTTGCCGCACGCGCCGGCGTTTCCGAGCGAACACTCTTCCGTTATTTCGGTTCGTACAACGACGTCATTGCCGGCATGGTCGGCTACTTCTACCCGCGCATCGAGAAGTACTTCACCGCGAGCCCGCCACCGGGCGACCTACGGTCACGTTTGCTCGCACTCGCAGAGCTGCGTGTCGAATTCTCCGAGACGCAGGGCATCGTCACCCGAACTGCCGAAGCGCTTGCCCATGAGTGGCCGGCCGCCGCCATGGCCCGCTACGGGCGCGTTGAATTGCTGAACCAACAACTTCGGGCATGGATCGGTGACGACATTTCGCGAGTGCCCGACGAAAAACTCGTCGTGCTCTCCGCTCTGTACGACATTCCGAACATGGAAGCCATGAGCGCGGCGCTGGGCAGGAAGGCGGCGGTCACCATCGCCAATGCGGCGATCGCAATCATCGAGGCCGGCTAAAGCAGTCGGCGGAACCAGCGCTGTGAGACAAGCGCTGCGAGAAACACCAGCACCACGGCGACCAAGGCAAACAGCCCCGACGCCTCCTTCATCACCGTCTTGCGGACGATCGAACTTCCCAGCGAGTCGTAGATTTTCGTGAGCGCATCTTCGGTGGTCGCCGCAAAACTCTTGCCGCGCGCGATGTCGGCGATGTTCTGCAGTGCCTGTTCATCGGGTGGAACCGGCACCGTGTCTCCTTCGGGTGTCACCACGGTGCCGTCGGGCGTTCCGAACGCAATGGTGTTGACCTTCACCCCCCTCGCCTGCGCCGCAGCCGCGGCCTCATTGTCGGGACGCCCCGTTGTCGTCGTGCCGTCGGAGAGCAGAATGATCGTCCCCGCGCTCTTTTCGGCATCGACCTCGTCGGCAGCCGAGGAGATCGTGTCGAGCGAGGCAAAAATTGCCTCGCCGATTGCGGTGCCGGTGCCGGGTTCGAGGCGCGAAATCACGCGTCGCACCGCATCGCGGTTGTCCGTCGCGGAAATGATTTGTTGGGCGACACTGTCGAAGGCAACCACTCCGATGAGCGTGTCGGCCGGTGCATTGTCGACGAACCGCACTGCTGATTTCTTTGCCACTTCGATACGCGACGGCGCGACGTCGGTCGCGCTCATCGACAACGACACGTCGATCGCAAGCACAACCACGGCTTTCTCGGCCTTGTCGGTTTCTTCGTAGGCCGGACGAGCCGCCGCCACTGCACCCGCGCACATCGCCAGCACGACGAGTCCCGTTGGCACGACCTGCTTCACACGCGATGGCGACACGGCGAGGTCATCGAACAACTCGAGCGAGCTGAAACGCACCCGCTGTTTCGGCTTGCGCCTGACGTCGACCACCGTCACGACGATGAGAGCCAAGGGCAGGACGAGCAGCAGCAACCGCCACGGAGAGAGAAGCGTCAGCCCGATCACGTACGACCCCCGGCGGCGAGACGTCGCTTGCGCGAACGCAGAAAGCCCGCAAGAACCGGCACCCAGTCGGTATCGGTGCGCAGATCGACAACGTCGACACGCGCTGCGCGCAACGACGCCAACCGTGCAGCGAAACGACGTGCAGAACTTTCCGCAAAACGTGTTCGTACGTCGGCGCGGGACGTATCGACCGTTGCGACTCGTCCCGTCTCGATGTCCTCGAGGTCGATGACACCAACGTCCGGCAGGGCAAATTCGCGTGGGTCGGAGACGACGACGGCAATCACGTCGTGCCGACGGGTGAGACGCGACATCTCCGCAGGCCACCCAGCGTCGAGAAAATCGGACACGACAACGACGAGACCCCTTCGGGTGCGTGGCGACATCGGCATCCCAAGTGCAGACGCCGGATCGGCGGTTGCCGAACCGGGTTCCGCGGTCGAACGCTCGAGGGTTGCGAGAACGGCGGCGAGATGGTCGGTTCCCGATTTCGGCATGATGCGACCTTTGCCGCCGGCCACGACGCAGCCGAGTCGGTTGCCCGACTGCACGATGAGCAAACCGATCGCCGCCGCGGCATCGATCGCGAGCCGGAATTTCGTCGAGCGAGCGGTTCCGAACGACATGCTGGCCGACGCATCGACGACGAGCCACACCTCGAGTTCATGGTCGGCGATCGTGTCGTGCACCTGTGTTTCGTTCGTGCGTGCGGTGGCGGGCCAGTCGATGAGACGCACGTCGTCGCCGTCGGTGTAGCGGCGGATGTCGCCGAGTTCCGAACCGGCACGGTGCAGGAGACCCGAGTAGTCCCCGTGCAACAAACCCGAGATGCGGCGCGTCACCGGGATCAGCGACTTCGGCAAACGGGGCGGCGCGGCGCGGCGCATCGCTGGTTCCTCACCAACCGGAGGGCGCAAGAACGCGCTCGAGCAGCGCGACGATGAACTCGTCGACCGTTGCGCCACGGGTCACCGCATCCCACGACAGGACGAGACGGTGGTTCAACACGTCGTAGGCAATGTCGTAGATGTCCTGCACACGCACGGTCGTGTGGCCCCGCATGAGAGCCAACGCGCGACCGGCGGCGAGCAAACCGAGTGTTGCGCGCGGACTGGCACCGAACGACAACCAGCCGTCGAGGGTGTCGAACCCGAACGACCGCGGGTCACGGGTGGCAACGACCATTCGCACCGCGTAGTCGGCAACTGCCTCGGGCACGGGCAGGTCGGCGGCGGCGCGTTGCATCTCGAGCAGTTCATCGATCGACAACACCTGTGCAGGTGGCGGCGCAGGGCTCGCGCTGCGCCGGGCAATCTCGGCTTCCTGTGCCGGTGTCGGATAGTCGACGGGCACACGCATGAGGAAGCGGTCACGCTGCGCCTCGGGCAACGCGTACACACCTTCCTGCTCGATGGGGTTCTGGGTTGCGAGCACCATGAACGGCAGGGCCACCTTGGTCGTCACGCCACCGATCGACACCTGGCGTTCGGCCATCACCTCGAGCAGTGCCGACTGCACCTTTGCGGGCGCGCGGTTGATTTCATCGGCAAGGACGAAGTTGGCGAACACGGGACCGAGTTCGATGTCGAAGGCCTCGCGCGACGCGCGATAGATGCGCGTGCCCACGATGTCGGCC
>JBJTYJ010000117.1:0-5148 GCA_046082705.1 Actinomycetota bacterium
GGTCGGTCCCAGTGTTTCGATCGCGCGACGCAGACGCAGCGAAAGCACCGCGCGACTCTCTTCGGGCGACGCAAAGCGGCGGAGCTTCTTGCGAACCAGCCATGGCGCGACCGCCCGACCGAGAACGAAGATCACTTTCAACAGCCGTCCGATGGGTGGAATACGGCCGGGTGTCGTGAGTCGGGGCACCTCGCTGCGGGCTTCGCGACGCAGCACCACGGCGTGCTCTGACCAGGCAATCGAGTCGCGGTCGAGGTCCCACGGGCCACGCTCGGAGAACGCACCCCAGGAGAGGTCAGCCATGTTGTTGGCCGTATCGCCGGCCGTGTCGCTGGCAGGGCTCTTTGACATTTCTCCAGTCTGCAACGGATGCAAGTCAGAGCCTCCGTCGAGCACGGAATTTGCCCTGTGACAAACGGACTAGACATAACAACGGGCTGCGAGCGCCGGGGGTGCGTCGATGGGGAACACGAATCGCTACTACGTCACTGACACCGACCTGTCCGGTCGGTTTCCGATCTACACGAGAGCGAACGTTGGCGAAGTCTTTCCCGACCCCGTTACGCCCCTCACGAGCGGTACCGGATTGTGGCGAGCCGAGCGCGGGTGGCGCACCGCATGGGAGCGGATGGGCGCCTTCGAACTGGGTGAGTTTCCGGCCGAAGAGTTCTGTCAACTCGGTGTCGTCGGCGGTTACTGCTACCTCAACGCCTCTCTCATCCGTTTGTTCGGTGAACGGGCACCCGGCTTGTCATGGCAGGACATGGATGCCCAGTTCTTCGGTGCCCAACCGGGAATACCCGTCTACGTCGAGGCCGATGGTGACGTGCGACCCGACTTGACGCAGCGGATCGGCGAAACGTTCGCGTCGATCCTCGCGTTCTCATCCGTCGACCAGTTGGCCGACGTATCTGAGCACAAGGCACGCACGATCGCGCTGCGCCGCGACCGCCCTGATCTCGCCGCGATGTCGGGTGCCGACCTGTGGGCGCGCTACCTCGAATTGATCGGGTGGCACGAGTGGCTCTTCTCGCAACACATCTACACCACCTACATGGCAACGGTTCCCGTCGGCATGATCTCGGCGATTGCAACCGCCGTTGGTCGCCCCGACCTCATCATGCCGCTCATCGCCGGTTTCGGTGACGTCGACTCGGCCGAGCCGAGCCACGCGTTGTGGGCCATGGGCAGGCTCGTCTCGAACTCACCCGCGCTCACGTCCGAGTTCGACGCCGGAGTGCCCGGACTTCTCGATCGTTTGCGTGACAGCAACGCCGCAGGTGCGGCGCAGTTCCTCGCGATGTTCGACGAATTCGTGCGCAACTTCGGTTCGCGCGGGCCGAACGAATGGGAGGCTCGTTCGCCCTCGTGGGAAACGCGACCCGAACTTGCGCTGTCGGCAATCGAACGGATGCGTCTTGCGCCATCCTCTGCGGACCCGGCGACACACAGCGTCGATCGCGCGCGTGAACGTGCAGCGGCAGCGGAAGAGCTGCTTGCGATCGTGGCAGGGGATGCCGCCGTGCACGGTCAACTGTCGGTCGCGATCGCGGCATCGCAGGCGTGGATACCCGCACGCGAGCGCACGAAGACCAACAACATCCGACTCATTCACGAGTGCCGGATGCCGATGCGCGAACTCGGCCGACGCATGGTTGGACGTGGTTTTTTCGACGACATCGAGGACTTCGGATTCGTGCAGGCCGAAGAAATGGATGGACTCATTGCTGCCTCCTCGTCCGATGCGGGGAAGTGGCGCAGTGTCGTGCGCGAACGTCGTGCCAAGTACGAGGAACTGTCGGCAAAGACTCCGCAGTTCGTGTTCGTGGGGGCTGCGGCAAGTCCCGACACGTGGGAGGCGAGGTCGGCGTCGTCGGCCGATCGTCTTTCCACCGGCGATTCCCTGCAGGGTATGCCGGGGTGTCCCGGCATCGCGCGCGGGCGTGCGCGGGTGATTCTCGATTCGAACGACCCGACTGCCCTTGAACCGGGTGACATTCTCGTTGCGCCCATCACCGACCCCTCGTGGACGCCCCTCTTTGTTCCCGCAGCCGGTGTTGTTGTCGATGTCGGCGCTCCTCTCAGTCACGCGATCATCGTCAGTCGCGAACTGGGTATTCCCTGTGTCATCTCGGCAACCGACGCGACACGGCGTATTCCCGACGGCGCACTTCTCGAGGTGAACGGTTCGACCGGAGTGGTTACAGTTCTCGGCGAGTAACACCCCTCAGTACGCCAGAGAAAACACGGAGCCAACGATGTCCCAATGGATCACTGACACGCGCGCCAGCAAGCGCTTTCCCGTCTACACACGTTCGAATGCAAGTGACGTCCTGCCCGACCCGATCAGCCCGCTCGGAGCGAGCCTCGCGTTCATTCCGGGAACGATGGAAGGCTGGCGCGACGGCAACGTGCGCAACGGTTCAGTGCTCGAGGGCGAAGTGCATGCCGAGGGTTTCAACCCCGTCTGTGGTTTCTTCAACGGATTCTTTTATGTGAACGCCTCGGTCGTGCGTCTCTTCGGCGTGCGCGCCGGTGTGGGTTCCGATCCGATCGATCTTGCGTTCTTCGGTACACGACCCGATACGCCGCCCTACGTCCCGCACCCCGACGACCCGAACGAGACGGTCGCCAAGCAGTTGACCGAGCGTGCGAACTGGGCGCTGACGATCGCCGACTATCCGGAACTCGAAGAGTCGAAGCGGGTGGCAAAAGAGATTCGTGCGAAGCGCCCGAACCTCGCCGAGGCAACCGACGCTGCGCTCATCGAGTACGCCCGATCACTCATCCCCGTGCACCGTCGCATGTTCGATGATCACGTGATGACATCGACGAACACGGCAACCGGCCCGACGGTGCTCGGCCAGATCGTGCCCGACCTTCTCGTGCGCATCATTGCCGGTGCCGGCGACGTCGACTCGGCGGCCCCCAGCCATGCGATGTGGGCGCTGTCGCGTTTGCCGCAGAACTCTCCCGAATTCCAACAGGGTTTCGAGGACTTCCTCTACGAATTCGGTTCGCGCGGCCCGAACGAGTGGGACCTCTACTCCGACGTGTGGGAGACCAAGCCCGCATTGGCGCTTGCCCTCATCGATGCGATGCGTCAGGTTGGTCCTGACGGCGATCCCGCAAAGGCTGCCGCACGCACCGTGGCCGACTCGGCCGCCGCGCTCGCCGAGGCTCTCGAACGCGTGAAGGGCAACGATGAGGCCACGACGATGGTGAATCTCGCTGCCGGCTCGGGACGTCGGTTCAACGCCTGGCGCGAACGCAGCAAGACGAACTGCATCCGGGTCATGAACGAGGTCCGCGTCGCGATGCGCGAACTCGGTCGCCGTCATGCGGCCACCGGTGCGCTCGCCCACGAAAAGCAGGTCTTCATGTTGTTGAATGACGAACTCGACGCGTTCATCGCCGATCCCAAGTCCTTCACGCCGAAGCTCGCCGAGCGTGAGACACAGTGGCGCTCGTTGTGGGAACTCGAAACCCCGTACTTCGTCGAAGGCGACAAGCGCGTGCCCGAAATCGAGGACCTTCCGAAGCGCGCCGAAGTGAAGGTCGAGCCCGTGAAGACGGGCGACGTGTTGCAGGGAAACGCCGGTTGTGCGGGCGTCGCGCGTGGTCGCGCGCGAGTGATCCTCGACCCGGCCGACCCGTCGGCCCTCGAAGAAGGCGACATCCTCATCGCTCCGAACACCGACCCGTCGTGGACGCCACTCTTCATTCCCGCGGGCGGTGTCGTCGTCGACGTTGGTGCATTGAACAGTCACTCGATCATCGTGAGTCGCGAGCTCGGTATTCCGTGCGTGGTGTCGGTCGTCAATGCGACGCGCCGTATCCGCGACGGAGCAACCATCGAAGTGAACGGCGACCTCGGCACAGTCACGATCCTCGAGAGCTGACGTCGTCGTGTCGCAGGGGGGACCACTCGCAGGCGTTCGCGTCATCGAATTGGGGGTGTGGGTGGCCGGGCCCGCCTGTGCCGGAGTACTGGCCGACTGGGGAGCCGAAGTCATCAAAGTCGAGCCACCGGCGGGCGATCCGCAGCGCAACATCTTCGGTGCGTTGGGTCAAAGCGACCAGGCCGCGGTGCCGCCGTTCGAGATCGACAATCGCGGGAAGAAATCGGTTGTCATCGATCTCCAGTCCGACGAGGGCAAGGCGAAGATGCACGAGCTTCTCGCGACGGCTGATGCGTTCGTGACGAACGTGCGCCTCGCGGCACTTGCGCGACTCGGCCTCGACCCTGCAAGCGTTCGCGCGGCGAATCCGCGGCTCGTGTACGGCATCATCACCGGCTACGGCCTCGAGGGGCCCGATGCGCACCGTCCCGGCTACGACATCGGCGGCTACTGGGCACGTTCCGGTCTTGCCCACACACTCGTGCCACCCGGCGCGAATCCGCCACCGAACCGCAGTGGTCAGGGTGACCACGTCACCGGAATGTCACTTGTCGCCGGCGTCTCGGCCGCGCTGTTCGACGCCCAACGCACCGGCAAGGGGAGACTCGTGTCAACGAGCCTGTTGCGCAACGGCATGTACAACATCGGTTGGGACATCGGCATTCAACTGCGCTTCGGCAAGCGTGAAAGCACGCGCCCGCGTGAAAATGGACGTGCGCCGTTGATGCTGAACTACTTTGCGGGTGATGGCCGTGCGTTCTGGATGCTCGCGCTCGAAGGTGACCGCCATTGGCCGGCACTCGTTGCCGCCGTCGATTCCGATCGCCTGCGGGTCGATCACTTCGCCACCGCGAAGCTTCGGCTGGCGAACAACACGGAACTGATCGCGACGCTCGATGAACTGTTTGCCGAGCGTCCGATGGATGAATGGGCCGCGAAGTTCGACCAACACGACGTGTGGTGGGCACCGCTCAACACGATTCCCGAGGTGATCGTCGACCCTCAGGCCCGCGCATCAGGTGCGTTCGTGCCCATGTCGCCCCGCGACGGCGAAGAGCCCTACGAGGCCGTGAACAATCCCGTCGACTTCGACGGGTACACGTTGCGACCGGGGCCCGTGCCACGCCTCGGCGAACACACGAACGATTACATCGGCTGAATCGCGCGAGTGCGCGTCAGTCGTTGTTCCAGAGTGCCTGCATCACCGGCTCGGCAAGTTCGGGCCGGCAGATGAGAAGGTCGGGCA
>JBJTYJ010000118.1:0-2224 GCA_046082705.1 Actinomycetota bacterium
TTCACCTACAAGGGCACCGGCACGTACATCATCGGCCGCGACGAAGTGGTGGTTGTCGACCCGGGCCCGAGTCTGCCTTCGCATCGCACGGCCTTGGAGAGTGCGCTCGACGGGCGGCGCGTGCAGGGGATCGTCATCACGCATTGCCATTCCGACCACGTGCCGCTGTCGTATTGGCTGGCGGAATCAACGGGAGCACAGACCTACGGTTTCGGTCCTCATCCGCGACCGGCCGCGACCGACGCATTCGACGATGATGACGAAGACGAAAACGAAAAACCAAACAACACGGGTGACGGCGAAGAACGGGAACACACCGACTTCGATTTCACACCCGATGTTGCCGTCAGAGATGGACAGAGATTTCTCACCGTTGATGGCTGGTCGTTGACCGCGGTCCACACACCGGGTCATACGTCGAATCATCTGTGCATTCATCTCGATGCCGAGAACGCGCTGTTCACGGGCGATCACATCATGGGTTGGAGCACGACGGTCGTCTCTCCGCCCGACGGCAACATGGCCGACTACATGGCGTCGGTTCGCAAGTTGATCGAGCGCAGCGACGCCGTTCTGTATCCGACACACGGGAACCCCGTGCGGGATCCCGCACCGTTCCTCGCGGCGTATCTCGCACACCGCATCGAACGCGAGAACCAGATCGTCGAGTTGTTGCAACGGGGGCCATCGACGATTCGCGCCATGGTCGAGGTGCTGTACGCCAACGTGCGTCGCGAACTTCACAAGCCGGCACGTCGCAGTGTGATGTCGCACCTTCTGAAGTTGAACGACGAAGGCATTGTGACGACCGTCAACGACGTGCCGCCTTCGATGCGTTCGATCTGGACCGTCCGCAGTAGATAGGTATACGAAGGCATCCCTCATCCACGGGGAGGTGCGGCACTAATTTTTTCGCCGTGACCCCCCGCGAAGTACGCCGACACGCCAAGTTGTGGCTGACACCCACCGTTGCTGCCGTCATGCTGGTCGCCGGTGTTGCACTTGCCGTCGGTCGGTTCGGAAGCGACGCCGAGGCATCCCTGCAGACGTCAACCACGTCGTCGACGACCGTTCCCGAAACCACCACGACGCTTCCCCCAAAAACGACGACGACGCTTGCCCCCGAAACCACGACGACACTGCCCGTCGAGACCACGACGACGACGGTCGTGTGGAACCACGCCAATCCGCGTCCGTTGCCGGAGAAGACGGGCAAGGGCAAGCGCATCGTCTTCCACAACAGCCTCAACTGGGTGTGGATCGTGAATGAAAACGAGGAAGTCGTGCAGTCGGTTCCCGTCTCGGGCCGCGAAGGAGTTCCGAAGCCCGGCAAGTACCGGGTGATGTCGAAGAGCGAGGTTTCGCAGAGCATCTTCTTCCCCGAGATCAAGATGAAGTGGTCGGTGCGCTTTGCCATCAGCCCGAACGGAAAGAACACGATCTCGTTCCACTCGATTCCCACGTGCGCCTGGGAAGGTGGCCACTGCAGCCCCGTTGGTCCGATGCAGACAGTTGAACAACTCGGCACCTTCCAAAGCGGTGGCTGCGTGCGCATGCTCGACGTCGACGCCGAGTTCCTCTACAACTTTGTCGAGGTCGGCACGCGAGTGCTCGTCCTCAAGTAATCACGCTGCGTAGCGCGCCATCTCCGACTTGAGCAGGTCGAGTCCCAGGTTTCCCAGGTTCAGGCCGTAGGCGTGCCAGTCGCGCAGGTTGAATTGCGCACCGAGACGTCGTTTCGCATCGTCACGCAGGTCGAGCCACACGCGCTCGCCGAGCTTGTAGGAAATTGCCTGTGCCGGCCAGCCGAGGTAACGGTCGATTTCCGAACGATTGAACTCGTTGTCACTCGACGAGCGCTCGGTGAGGAATTCGAGGGCCAATTCGGGTGTCCACGCCTCGCCCGGGTGCCATGCCCACGATGTCGGAATGCTGAACCCGCAGTGCAGGCCGATGTCGATGACCACGCGGGCCGCACGCATTGCCTGTCCGTAGAGGTAGCCGAGTCGGTAGTCGGGGTTCGTGAAGAACCCGAATTCGTCCATCAACCGCTCGGCATAGAGCGCCCAGCCCTCGCCGTGGCCCGAGACGAACGTATTGCGTTGGTAGCGCGACAGTTGGTCGGCGTTCACCTTTGCCATCGCCACCTGCAGGTGATGGCCGGGCACACCTTCGTGGTATGCGGTCGTCGGCTCGCCCCAGCGCGGAACCGATGCGCGGCCGT
>JBJTYJ010000119.1:0-14525 GCA_046082705.1 Actinomycetota bacterium
TGAATGGGGCGGCATGGGCCTTGGCCCGACGGCCATGGCTGCGGTGTCCGCGGAGGCGGCAAAGGTCGGCATCGGTCCGTTCGTGCTGAACGCCCAGGCGCCCGACGAGGGAAACCAGCACACGTTGTTGCATTGGGGAACACCGGAACAAAAGGAGAAATACCTGCGTCCACTGTGTGAGGGCACCGCGCGTTCGTGTTTCGCGATGACCGAGCCCGAAGTGGCGGGCAGTGACCCGACGCTCATCAAGACCTTCGCGTACAAAGACGGCGATGAATGGGTGATCAACGGTCACAAGTGGTTCATCTCGGGAGCGCGCGGTGCAAAGTTCGCGATGCTCATCGCCCGTACCGAAGAGGACCCCGACATTCCACAGGCGGCGAACAGTTGTTTCATCGTCGACCTGCCGAGCGAGGGCTGGAACATCGTTCGCGATGTGCACACGATGTCGGGTGGCCACAACCACTGTGAGATCGAGATCGAAGACCTGCGTGTGCCCGCAGCGAACATGCTGGGTGGCCGTGGTCAGGGACACCTGCTCGGTCAGTACCGACTCGGACCCGCACGCCTGGCGCACTGCATGCGTTGGATCGGCCAGGCCGAGATCGCACTCGACCTCATGGTGAAGCGTTCTCTCGAGCGTTACTCGCACGGCTCGTACCTCGCAGAGAAGCAGGGCATTCAGTGGATGATCGCGGATTCGACGATGGAGCTGTACCAGTCGAAGCTGATGGTGTTGCACGCGGCCTACAAGATCGAACACAAGATGGACTTCGTCGCAGAGGTTTCGATGGCCAA
This sequence comes from Actinomycetota bacterium, assembly GCA_046082705.1. Lineage (GTDB taxonomy): Bacteria > Actinomycetota > Acidimicrobiia > Acidimicrobiales > Ilumatobacteraceae > F1-20-MAGs119. The sequence continues at coordinate 799 of JBJTYJ010000119.1, forward strand.
GCATTTCGTTGCCAACAGTCTGTGGCGGATCATCGACCGCGCCATTCAGGTGCACGGTGCTTTGGGCTATTCGACCGACACTCCGCTGGCGGGAATGCTGCAGCAAGCCCGTTGGAGCCGTTTCGCCGACGGAGCCGACGAGATTCACCAGATGCGTATCGCCCAGCGCACGATCTCCGCGTACAAGGACTTCGGGTCCACCAAGAAAGCAACGGGCGAACTGCCGCTCTAGGGTGGCTCACATGTCCGCGCATCCGCTCCACGCCGTAGGTAAGCCGATCTTCGGGGTCTTCATGCCCCAGGGTTGGAAGATGGAACTCGTCGACGTGGTTGGTGACGCCGACAAGTGGAACGTCGCCGTCGATGTGGCCCTTCGTGCCGAGCAGCTCGGTTTTCACTCGATCTGGGTGTACGACCACTTCCACAACGTCCCGCGGCCGGCACACGAAGCGGTGTTCGAATGCTGGACGACCATGGCAGCGATCTCGCAGCGGACGTCACGCATTCGGTTGGGTCAGATGGTGGGCTGCAACAGCTATCGCAACCCGGGCCTGCTCGCCAAGATCACGTCGACGCTCGACGTGATCTCAGGCGGTCGACTCGAGTGGGGAATCGGCGCCGGCTGGTACGAAAACGAGTACCGCGGATACGGCTTCGAGTTTCCCAAGCCGAAGGACCGCATCGGAATGTTGCGCGAGTCGGTTGAGATTGTGAAGTCGATGTGGACCAACGTCGAGACGACCTACGACGGCAAGTACTACAAGACGGTTCGGGCGAACTGTGATCCAAAGCCGCTGCAAAAGCCGACACCGCCCATCTGGATCGGCGGCGGAGGCGAACAGTTGACCCTCCGTGTCGTGGCCGAGCAGGCCGACTGTTCGAACTTCGGCGGCAAGCCCGACGAATGGGCGCGCAAAAGAGAGATACTGAAGGGCCACTGCGCAGCCGTCGGCCGCGACGAGTCGGAGATTCGCAAGACATGGTCGCCCGAGGTGTTCATTCGATCGACGGAGAAGGAACTCGCGGAGCGCACCAAGGGAGGTCTTTGGGGCGACTCTGTCGAGAACTGGAGCGACAACAACCTCGTCGGAACTCCGGAACAGGTTGCCGAGAAGGTTGCGACCTACGTGAAGCTCGGCTGTTCGGGTTTCATCCCGTGGTGTGCTGATTATCCCGACACCGAGACGATGGAACTGCTCGCAACAAAGGTCATGTCAGAGTTCGCCTGAACTCGAAGTTCGCGAACCGAACGTACGGTATCAGACGTAATAGCGGAAGATGATTTCCGCGACGCATGACGGCTTGGCGGCGCCTTCGACTTCGAACGTGACTTCCATCGTGACTTGGGCACCACCCGCGACGTCTTCGACGTTCACCAGCTTGGCGCCTGCGCGCAACTTCGAACCGACCTGGACCGGCGACATGAAGCGAATCTTGTTTGCCCCGTAGTTGACGCCCATCGAAATGCCGCCGACCGTGAAGATCTCGGGCAACAGCACGGGCCCGAGCGAGAGCGTGAGATAGCCGTGGGCAATCGGGGCACCGAAGGGGCCCGACTTCGCACGCTCGACGTCGACGTGAATCCACTGGTGGTCGCCCGTTGCCTCGGCGAACTGGTTCACCCGTTCCTGGGTGATCGTCAGGTAGTTGCTGTAGCCGAGGTGGGTTCCGACGGAAGACTTGAGACCGTCGATGCCGTTGATCACTGTTGCCATTGCGACAGTCTCTCACGCCGCGGAGGCGGCATGAAAACCGGTCAGCGGTACCAGATCTTTTGGTGTTGACGGCTGTGCGGGTGCAGCAACAGGGCACACAGGGCAACCTCGAAGATTGCGCTCAGCGTGCTGCCGCCGGTGAGCTTTCGATACAGGCTGATCGAGCCGTTCAACTGACGTTCGATGTCGGAATAAGCGATGAACCGCAGTATGAACGGCGTGAACGACGCTGCGACGGCAAGTTTCCAGCCGAGCTTGCGGTCGTTTGCCATGAGCCAACCGCCGGCCGCGTGCACCGCCACGATGGCGATTCCGAGGGGCAGGCCCCACCCGTACTGAGCGCGGAAATAGCCCAGATAGTCGCTGTTGTCGACGACGTCGATCAGGAGAAAGAACCCGTTGAGGTACAGCAGCCACGTGGCGATCTGCAACGTCTGTGGCTGCATGCGGTCGAACCAGCGTCGGAGGTCGAGGGGTGTGTGTCCCGAGGCCATGCGCTTAGTCTGTCATTCGTGGGTGTCGAGCGGCGTGCTTTTCGTTTCAGTGTGATGACGTCGGGCGCAGCCGATGCCGCATCGTGGCGCAGATTGGTCGAGCGCGCCGACGATGAGGGCTACGACATGTTGCACATGCCCCAACACCGTGGAACGAAGGGATTCTCACCTCTCGTTGCACTTGCGTTCGTCGCCTCGTATTCCTCGCGGTTGCGGATCGGAACGCTGGTTCTCGACAACGAATCCGTTCACCCGGCGATCGTGGCCCGCGATGCGGCCACGCTCGACCTGTTGAGTGGAGGCCGCCTCGAACTCGGAGTCGGAGCAGGTTGGCTCGAGGCGGATCATGCATCGATCGGCCAGGACTTCGCACCGATCGGTGTACGTATCGACCGGTTGGCCGAGGCGATCGACGTGATGCGCTCATGTTGGCAAGGCGACACGGCGAACTTCGACGGTACCCACTTCGCGCTTCGCGATGCACCGAACGACCCGAAGCCGGCCCAGGCCGGTGGGCCACCGATTCTCGTTGGAGGCGGCGGCAAGCGCGTGTTGTCCCTCGCCGCCCGCAAGGCCGACATCGTCTCGTTCGTGCCGAACATGTCGGCGGGCCGGGTTGGCCGTGAGTCGGCGGCGAATGCAACCGGGGCGGCGACGGCCGAAAAGTTGGCGTGGGTGCGAGAGGCAGCGGGCGACCGTCTCGGTGGTCTCGAACTGCACACGAACCTCACCAACGTGTTCGTGACCGACGACAGGATGCCGATGATGGAAAAGGTCGCGCGAGGTTACGGACTCGACGAGCCGTCGGCGGCGCTCGACATTCCTCACGTGGTGATCGGAACCGTGCCGCAATGTGTCGAGCAATTGCTCGAGCGGAGAGAGTCGACCGGCATCAGCCACTACACGGTTTTCGAGGCGAACCTCGAAGCTTTCGCACCGATCATCGCGGAACTCGCCGGTCGATGAGGTCGGGGCTCGTTGCGGTGGTTGGTCGACCGAACGTCGGCAAATCGTCCCTCGTCAACGCGATCGTCGGCAAGAAGGTCTCGATCGTGTCGGACAAACCCCAAACGACCCGTCGGAGAATCCATGGCGTGGCGATGCGCGACGACGCGCAAATCGTCTTCGTCGACACGCCCGGTCTTCACAAGCCGGTGACGGCACTCGGTGAGCGTGTCAACGCAACCGCGATGGCAAGCGCCGTCGACGTCGATGTCCTCGTGCTTGTCTTCGATGCCGAGAGCGGCTTTGGAAAGGGCGACGAGTGGGTCGCCGCCAATGTCTCGATGGATCGGAGCGCCACGAAGCTCTTCGTCGTTGCGAACAAGTGCGACGCCGTCGCCCCCCAGCGGATCCTCTCCGAACTGTCGCGTTCGACCATCCTCGACGCCGACGAGTACTTCCCGGTGTCGGCGCGCACGCGAAAGGGTCTGGATGAGTTGTCAGCGGCCCTCTTCGGTGCGCTGCCTGAGGGGCCGTGGTACTACCCGGCGGATGCGACGGGCGACGTCAGCGACGAGGAGTGGGTGGCCGAACTCGTGCGCGAAGAACTACTCCGGCTCACCCGCGACGAGCTGCCGTATTCGATCGCCACTCGGGTCACCGAATGGGAGTGGCCACGGGTGCGCTGTGAAATCATCGTCGAACGCGAGAGCCAAAAGGGCATGGTGATCGGTCGCGGTGGATCGCTTCTCAAAGAAGTGGGTGAATCCGTGCGACGCCAGATGGACCCCGGTGCGTATCTCGAACTGCGTGTCGTTGTCGACAAGGACTGGCAGCGAAAGCCCGGCCGGGTCGAGCGACTCGGCTACTGATTTCGTCGAGCGTTACGGGCCATCGTCGCGGATGACCCCGGGCGACACGAGAATCGCGTAGTCGTCGTAGGCGACGGTTTCGTCGGCCGGCGCCAGTTCTCCTCCGCCCCGCGGGACTGCCTGTGGTTCGCCGTCGACGCGGAACTCGACTTGGCCGATACCCGGCCGGGACGTGAGAGTGAGCACGATCTGCGCAATGGCAAGTGGCTGGTCGATGGGTGAGATCTCGGTGAGGAGCGAGCCCGTGACGTCAACCGTTGCGAGACCGCGTTCGACGGTGACCGCTGCTTCGAGGTTGCGAGGAATAGCACTGCGCACGTCGGGGCCGAATGCGCTCGAGGGATAACCGGCGAGGAGGGAATCGAGCACCGCCTGTGGGTCGGGGTCGCGGGGGAGGTTGCGCATCACGGTCGTGATTGCCTCGCCGAGGATGAAATGCAACAGGACCGATTCCGTCTCGACGACGGTCGTGAGGGTCGGTGCGACCGATGTCGATGTCGTCGTTGTCGACGTGGTCGTGGGTGCCGTGAGTTCACCCGGCACGCCACGCAAAACCGTTGCGTTGTCTTGCGTCCGCGGCCCGCACGCCCCGAACACGACGGCGAAACAGGTCATCGCTACGGCTATTGGCGTTCGTCCCACTATTCCTCCACCACTTCGGCGCCGTCCGGGTTGGTCGGAATTTCGAGGCAGAAGCGCATTCCGCGCGGCGTGTTGTCCTCGATACGAATCGATCCACCGAGTGCAACGGCATGTTCGAGGGCGATGGACAAACCAAGGCCCGTACCCGTTCCACGAGCTGCCGAGGAACCGCGGGCGAAGCGATTGAAGATTCGCTGTCGATCGCTCTCCCGAATTCCGGGACCCTCGTCGACGACGGTGATCGCGACCGCGTCGAGGCGACCGTCGATGAGTATCGCAACGGGGCCGCCGGCATGCTCGCGCGCGTTGACGAGCAGGTTCACGATGATTCGTTCGAGGCGCAAACGGTCACTTGTGATGTGGTCGTGGACGATTCCCGACGCCACGATCGGAACCGTACCGAACCCCGATCTCTGCGCAATCCGTCGGATGAAGTCGACGACCTCCACCGTCTCGTATCGCGGCATGCTCGTTCCCGAGTCGAGACGGGACAGTTCGAGAAGATCGATGACCATGCGGTCGAAGCGTCGAACCTGCGTCGTGACGACGTCCAACGCCTGTTGATTGCGGTCGGATAGTTCCGATCTGCGTGCCGCAAGGACGTCGATTGCGGCGCTGAGGGCCGTGATCGGTGACCGCAATTCGTGGCTGACATCGCTGGCGAATCTCACCTCGCGTTCGATTCTCTCCTGGACCGCGTCGGCCATTTCGTTGAAGGTGACGGCCAACCGGTTGAGGTCCGGGTCGTCCTCGGGTTCCAGGCGAGCATCGAGTCGGCCGCCTGCGATGTCGGCCGCGGCGTCGACGACCCGTCGCACGGGCAGGAGAAGTCGACGTGACGTGAACCAGCCGAGCGCAATCGCAATTGCCGTCGCGACAATGAGACCGGCAAGAAGAGCGCTGAGAATGAAACTGAGCGTTCGCTGCGTCTCACGCAAGGGAAAAACTTCGTAGTAGTCGGCCCCGACCGAGGGCATCGGGACGCCGAAGCCCTGGTACAACTCGCCGTCGTGATCGAATCGCTGCGTGGCAGCGCGGCCGGTGGCGACCGACGCCACGAGGGAATCGGGAAGGTCTGCCTGCGTGAAGCTGAGTGGGTCGGTGGCGTAGAAGAAGTTCTGTGGGTCCACGCGGACAAGTGCGTACCCGCGCGATTCGGTGCGGATCGTCGTGATGACCTGGCTTGCCAGATTGCGTCGCGTCTGAAGCAGGGTACGCATCACTTGCGCGTTGCCGAGAGCCTGCGATCGTGTGGCTTCGAAGCGCTGGTCGATGAGACTGTTGCGGCTAAAGGAATACGTCGCAACACCGGCGAACATCGACGTGACAAGGGCGATGAGGCCGAAGGAGACCAAGGTTCTGGCGCGCAATCCGAGGCGGACCGGACGGTCTTCTCTGCGGAACGGGCTGGGCACACATCAAGTGTGGCCGAATCCTCCGCCCGGTGGATCACAAAAGGGGGAGGAAAGTGATCCACCGGGCAGGAAACCACCCGACGTCGAGTATCCCGCTCGATTGTGACGAAGTAGTCCGATTTCTGTGCGTTTTGTGTAACGATTTCGGTGCATTCCCGCGGTGAACGGCAGAATGAAGCCCGTGCACCGACTCCTGTTCGTCGAAGACGACGACAACATCCGCCTTGCTCTCAGGCTGGCACTCGAAGACGAGGGCTACGAGGTGGTCGAGGCCCCCGACGGGGCCACGGGGCTGAAGAAGTTCGGCGAAACACCGCCTGATCTCGTGTTGCTGGATCTGCGCTTGCCCGACATCTCCGGTTTCGACGTGTGTCGCCAGATCAGGGCCCATTCACTGACCCCGATCATCATGGTGACCGCGCAGACCGACACGCACGACTTAGTCGCCGGTCTCGAGGCGGGTGCCGATGATTACGTCACGAAGCCCGTGGTCACGAAGGAACTTGCCGCGCGCATCCGCGCCGCGTTGCGTCGCGCCCAGTTGCAGGAGGGTCCGGCCGTTGCCGTGCCGTCGACGCGTCTCGATCGGGTGGCCGACCTCGAGATACGACGTGACCTCGGCATCGTTTTGAAGGCCGGGAGGGAATTGCCGCTGACGCGAACCGAGTATCGCCTTCTGTGCGAATTCGCCGACCACGCGGGACAGGTTCTGTCACGTGATCAGTTGCTCGAGCGCGTGTGGGGTTACGAGTACCTCGGCGACAGCCGGCTCGTCGACGCGCACGTGCGTCGACTGCGTGTGAAGATCGAGGACCAACCCGACGAACCGCGGATCATCCTGACCGTTCGTGGTCTCGGGTACCGCCTCGTTGCGGCTTGAGATCAGACACCGTCGATGGCGCTACGGAGAAAATCGATCGCCTCCGATTTCTCGCGGGTGCGCGCCATCGGTGGCAGCGCATTGATGATGGTCCATCGATAGCCCTTTTTCGCCAACCTTGGATCGAGAACCGCAACGACGCCACGGTCGGTGCGTGAACGCACGAGACGTCCGGCCGCCTGGGCGAGGGATGTAATGGCTCGTGGCAAATCGATTTCGGCGAACCCCCGTGAGCCGTGAAGTTCGCGGCGGGCCGCGAGCAGCGGGTTGTTGCGGTGGGGAAAGGGAATGCGGTCGATGATGACGAGGGAGAGCGAACGACCGGGGATGTCGACTCCCTCGAAGAAGCCCGCCGTTGCAAAGAGGCAGGCAGATTCGTCGAGCGTGAACTCACGTAACAACGTTGCGCGTTGGTTTTCGTCCTGGGCGAGGATCGGGTAGGGCAGTCGCGACCGCAGGGCTTCGACCGCGGCGTTCATCGCGCGTCTGCTGGTGAAGAGCGCGAGAGTGCGGCCGCCCGCAGCCGCGATCAGGTCGGCCATTTCGGAGTGCACCGCGTCGTCGCGGTCGGCGTTGGGTTCGGGAAGATGCGTGGCGCAATAGAGCATCGCCTGCTCGGCGTACTCGAACGGGCTGCCGACGTCGATCATTTCCGCCGAGTCGCCGAGGCCGACGCGTTGGGGCATCGACAAGGGAATGGTGGCGCTGGTCAGCACCACTGCGTGTCCGGGCCACGCATGTTCGGCGAGCGCGGGTCCGACGTCGAGTGGCGCCAGCACCAACTCGGCTCGTTCGGCGGACCCAGTGACGAACGGAACGTACGACGAGTCGGCACGGAGAGCGGCGTCGATGTCATCGGCGAGGCGCGTGGCGAACTGTTGTGCCCGGAACATCTTTTGGCGAACCGAATCGATGGCGGTGTCGACGGCCCGTAGCGCTTCGAGGCACTCGCCGGCCGTCAGCCGCAGTGTCGTGAGGCACTCGACGACGTTGTCGGGAAGGGGAAGTGACAGGCGCTGTTCGAGACTCGGTGCAAGTACTTCGTTGACGACCTTTGCCTCGTCGTGCAGTCGGCGTTGAAGGCGGTCGTCCTCGATCACGCGTCTCAGCGCCGCTGCGAGTGTCGTTGCGCGGGAGGCCGCAAGGCTGACACCGACGGTGGATGTGAGCGTGTCCTCGAGTTGGTGTGCCTCGTCGAAGATGACCACGTCGTGCTCGGGAAGAATCGCCCCTCCTGCGGCCACGTGCATTCCGTACAAGTGCGTGTTCACTACGACGACATCGGCGGCGGCGGCACGGGCTCTGGCGCGTTCCGCGAAGCAGTTGCCGCCCGACTCGCAGCGTGCAGCCCCCGGACACTCGTCGCCACCGACGCTGACCGTCTGCCAGGCGCGGGGTGAGGGTTGCCAGTCGAGTTCGGCGACATCCCCCGACTGGGTGCCGAGGGCCCAACGGGCAAGTTGGTCGACTTCGCGTTGGTGGCCGGCACCGAGGTCCTCGAGCTCGAGGCGTGCGTTGTTGGTCACCTCCGAGACCCGCTGCATGCACACGTAGTTGCTGCGGCCCTTCAGAATCGACCACGTGAATGGTTGCGGAAGAGTCGCCTCGAGAAGGGGCAGGTCGCTTTGCGCGAGTTGGTCCTGCAGGGTCTTCGTGGCCGTCGAAACGATCGTCCGTTTGCCCGACAGGATCGCGGGAACGAGATAGGCGATCGTCTTGCCGGTGCCCGTTCCTGCCTGCACGATCAGGCGGCCGTCGTTGTTGATTGCGCTCGTGACGGCCAGAGCCATGTCGACCTGGCCTGGTCGGTCCTCGGGCTGAGCTAGGCCCGAGGTCACGTGATGAAGGGCCTGGGCGACTTCGTCGCGCATGACGTGTCGGCCACGGGGCGTGTCGTCGGGGGAATCGTCGTCGCTGGCCATGCTGGAAGTGTGTGCGTCAGTCGAGAACCGCGAGAGCGCGGTCAAATTCATAGGCTGACATGTCGGGCCAGGTGCGTTCGGTGAAGTGGACCCTCGCGCCGTTGATCTGCCAAAGAAGAAAGTTGGAGATTCGCGACTCACCCGAGGTGCGGATGAGGAGGTCGACGTCGGGCAGTGACGGATCGTAAAGGTTCGCGGCAATGTCGCCGGGTTGGACTCCGTCCCCCGTATCGGCGGCGGCGATTTGGGCGGCGCGGGCCAGTTCGGCGCGCGATCCGTAATCGAAAGCAACTGTAAAGACCATCCCCGTGTTCTTGGCCGTGTCGTCGATGGCACGTTTGATGGCGCGTTGAACGTACGACGGCGTGCGCGATCCGGGCTCGTCGAAGCGACGTCCGATCCAATTGACTCGCACGTTGTTGGCGTTCAATTCGTCGAGGCGACCGAAAAGCTTTTTGTGCATGGCGAGAATGTGGCGCACCTCTGCACGCGGTCGAATCCAGTTCTCGGTACTGAAGCCGAAAACGGTGAGCCAGCCGATGTCGCGGTCGCCTGCCGCGCGCGTGACGACGGCGAGCGCCTCTTCTCCGGCGGTGTGTCCTGCGGTGCGGGGCAGGCCGCGACGGCGGGCCCAGCGTCCGTTGCCGTCCATGATGCATGCAACGTGCAACTTGCGTTCGGCCATGGGCCAACACTACCGACGGGGTCTGCTGCGGATCGATCAGCGGCTCACTCGCATCGACGCGTGGCACAATGTTGCCGTGATCGGTCGGCTGAAGTCGCGCGTCAAGGAACGTGTGAAGGCGCGTCTGCGCAGGGCCCTCGGTTCCCCGGTCGCCAGCGAAGAGCCGCTCGCGCACGTTGTCGTCGCAGGCGGCACGCTGGCCGATTGGACGCATTTCGATCAGGGCGAGTGGAACCGGCGCATCGGTGATCTCATCGAAGCGCTCGAGCGAGAGGGCGTGCGGTGGCTCACGCTCGTTCCCGTATCGGCGGGTGGATCCGTCGACGCCGAATCGGTGTCGAGGCTGGACGCGACGATCGACAAAGCGCTGCGGCATCAACGCAGTCGAGTCGAGGTGATCGTGCGGCCGGAACCTGATGGTCGCGCGCGGTTTGCGCGCGTCGTCGGAAGGCTTCGCACTGACGACGCCTCGCGGGGTGTGCATTCGACGGCGTCCGAGCAGGCACTGGCGCGGGCCGTGCTTGCTCCCGCCTTTGCCGAGCCCGATCTCGTCGTCGTGCTGGGTCCGCCGGACACGTTGCCGACATCGCTCGTCTGGGAGCTCGCCTACAGCGAGATCGTGTTCCTCGACATCCCGTGGTCCGACATCAGCGCAGAGCACCTGCAGGTGGCGGTCGATGATTTTCGTCGCCGCAACCGCCGCTTCGGCGGGATCGACGCGTGACCAACTACCGCGACGAAGCCGTCGTCCTGCGCACGTACCGCCTGGGGGAGTCTGATCGCATCGTCGTCTTGTTGACGGAGGCCAACGGCAAGGTGAGGGCGGTTGCGAAGGGCGTGCGCAAGACGCGCTCGCGCCTCGGTTCACGGCTCGAACCACTCAGCCACGTGTCCGTTCTGTTGCACAAGGGGCGTGAACTCGACATCGTGTCGCAGGTCGAACCGCTCGACACTGCCTCGGCGTTGCGTGCAAATCTCGACAAGATGACACAGGGTCTTGCAATGCTCGAGGCAGTCGACCAGATGACCATCGATCGTGAGCCCGTGCCCCACATTCACCGCATGCTCGTCGGGGCTCTCGGTGCGCTTGCGCGGGACGGCTCATCACTCGTGGTCGGGGCGTTCTATCTGAAGCTTCTCGCAGCTGAGGGCTTTGAGCCTGAGTTGAGTCGCTGCACGTCGTGCGGGGCGGACGAGGAACTGGTGGCGTTCGATGTGGTGAGCGGAGGGCTGCAGTGCCGTTCGTGTCGCACGGGACCGGCGATCTCAACGGGTGCCGTCGCATTGATGAGGCGAATCCTTGGGGGCCAGTTGGTCGCGGCGCTCGCCGAGCCTGAGAGCCCGATCATCCATGAGGTCACCCACATCGCCACCGTTGCGATCGAGCGCCAATGCGAACGCAGACTGAAATCCGTGGGGATGTTCGAGCGCCACGACTAACCTCTGCCTTTCTTATGGCAGCCAAGGACCTCGAGCAGATCGTCAACCTCGCGAAGCGACGGGGCTTCGTCTACCCGAGCGCCGAGATCTACGGCGGATTCCGTTCGTCTTACGACTACGGCCCGCTGGGGTCGCTGATGCTCCGCAACGTGAAAGATGCGTGGCTGCGCACAATGGTCCAGATGCGCGACGACGTCGTCTTGATCGACGCCGCCATTCTTGGGCCACCCCAGATGTATGAAGCGAGCGGCCACCTCGCGAACTTCAGCGATCCTCTCGTCGACTGCACGGTCTGCAAGCGACGCTTCCGTGAGGACCACATCGAGGACCGCGATTGCCCGCAGGGCAAGAAGGGCTGCGAGTTCACCTCGGCAAGGGCCTTCAACCTCATGTTCAAGACCTATGCGGGCCCGATCGAGGGTTCGGGGGCCGAGGTTTACATGCGGCCCGAAACCGCGCAGGGCATGTTCGTGAACTTCGCCAATGTCCTGCAGACCAGTCGGAAGAAGCCACCGTTCGGCATTGCACAGATTGGCAAGAGCTTCCGCAACGAAATCACGCCGGGCAACTTCATCTTCCGCACGCGCGAGTTCGAACAGATGGAACTCGAGTTCTTCGTACCGCCCGAAGAGGGACGCAAGTGGTACGACTACTGGTGCACCGAGCGCATGAATTGGTACATCGATCTGGGTATCCCGCGCGAGATGCTGCGCATTCGTGCCCACGACGCCGATGAGTTGTCGCACTATTCGGCCGGAACGGCCGACGTTGAATTTCTCTTCCCGTGGGGATGGGGCGAGCTCGAGGGCATTGCGCAGCGCACGAACTACGACCTGACGCAACACGCCGAGCACTCGGGTCAGAAGCTCGACTATTTCGACCAGGCAACAAATGAGCGCTACGTCCCGTACGTGGTCGAACCCGCCGCGGGAGCCAACCGCACGATGGCGGCATTCTTGCTGGCGGCTTACGACGAGGACGTCGTGAACGACGAGGCACGTACCGTACTGCGCCTTCACCCTCGACTGGCTCCGTACAAGGTCGCCGTGCTTCCGTTGTCAAAGAAGGACACGCTCACGCCACTGGCACGGGAAATCTTCGCGACGCTGTCGGCGCGTTACATGGTCGACTACGACGAAACGCAGGCCATTGGCCGCCGGTACCGACGCCAAGACGAAATTGGCACGCCGTACTGCGTGACGGTCGATTTCGACTCGCTCGAGGACGGCTGCGTCACCATTCGTGAACGCGACACGACCGACCAGGCCCGTGTTGCGATCGCCGACCTGACGACCGAACTCGGTCGGCGACTAGGGTTCTAGAAACACCTTTCTGGGAACACAGAAGCGAAAGCGGGGGAACATGAGTATCGAAAATCGTGTGGGAGTCGTTGCCAAGATCACTGCTGCACCGGGGAAGCGCGCCGACCTTGCGCGTGAACTGATGAAGGCACAGGACCACGTCTCGAAAGAGGCGGGAACGATCCACTACATCCTGAACGAAGATGCGACGGATGAAAACGTTCTGTGGATGTGGGAGATGTACACCGATCAAGACGCGCTGAATTCGCACATGGGCGCCCAGTGGTTCAAGGACTGGGGTCCGTCGCTTGCGCCGTTCATGGGCGGCCGCCCCGAACTGATCTTCGTGAAGCCCCTCGGCGGCAAGGGCTGCTAAAGCGGTTTGGCGACGTATCTCGACAAGATCGTCGCGCACCATCGCGCCCGCGCGGCCGCAGACACGCGTGACCTCGATGATCTGATTTCTGCAGCGGCGGCGTTGCCCGCCACGCGGGGGTTTCGTGCGCGTCTCGCAGCTGACAGCGCTGCCCGATTAGCAGTGATCGCCGAGATCAAACGCCGCTCGCCCTCGAAGGGGAATCTGAACCCCGGCCTCGACGCTGCGGCCCTGGCCGGTGTCTACGAAAACTGTGGCGCGACCGCAATGTCGGTGCTCACCGACTCGCCGCACTTCGGTGGCTCCGTTGCGGATCTGCAGGTCGCCAGAGATGCGTGCGGATTGCCGGTCATCAGGAAGGACTTCACGGTCGATGCGCGCGACGTGTGTGATGCACGTTTGATGGGCGCGGATTGCGTTCTGCTGATAGCGGCGGCTCTCTCCGAGGCCGAGGTGGTTGCCTTCCACGCGATCGCGACGAACATCGGCCTCGACGTGCTCGTCGAGATCCACGACGAGGCAGAGCTTGATGTTGCACTCGCGGCAGGAGCGACACTCATCGGTGTGAATCAACGTGATCTCGTCACCTTCGCCGTCGATCACGAGCGGGCAGTCCGCATGGCCTCGCAGATGCCTTCGGGCGTGGTGCGCGTCGCGGAGTCGGGTGTTCGCGACGCAGACGACGCGCGCAGCCTGAGGGACGCCGGCTATCACGCGGTTCTCGTGGGTGAAAGCCTCGTGACATCGGGTGATGTGTGCGCATCCCTCGAAGCTCTGCGGGTGCCGTAGTACCGTCGATATCGGTGTTCATCAAGGTCTGCGGGATCACAAGCGAGGACGACGCCCTGTTGGCCGTCGCCATGGGCGCAGACGCGGTTGGATTCATTTTCGCGCCGTCCCCCCGCCAGATCGCCGTCAAGCGGGCCTACGACATCAGTCGTCGCTTGCCACCGGAAATCCTGACGGTCGGAGTGTTCCGCGACGAGCATCCGAGTCGGGTCATCGACCTCGTCCACGAGGCAGGTCTGAAGGCGGCCCAGTTG
>JBJTYJ010000120.1:0-17279 GCA_046082705.1 Actinomycetota bacterium
CAGTCATCAACATGACCAGAGAGCTCGCGCTGCAGTTCGCGCGCAAGGGTGTGCGAGTCAATGCACTGTGTCCGGGTTGGTTCGAGACCGAGATGACGGCCGGCATGGAATCCGACGAGGGAAGCCAGCGGTACATCAACCTGAACTCGCCGATTCCGCGCATGGGTCACGCCAACGAGTTGGACGGAGCACTGCTGTTTCTCGCCAGCGATGCGTCTTCGTTCATGACCGGTCAGACCGTCGTTGTGGACGGTGGCTGGACCGCCCGCTAGCTAGACACCGGGGTGACGTTGCGCCCACGGCGCTGCGGATTCGAGTTGCGATGCGACGCGAATGAGTATGTCCTCCCGCGCGTAGCCGGCGACGAGTTGCACACCGATCGGCAGGCCCGCTTCGTTCCAGTGCAGCGGCAGGCTGATGGCGGGTTGACCCGTGGTGTTGAACTGTGACGTGAACGGAATCCAGTCGACCGCGATGCGTCCTGTTTCGCCGGGGTCGGCGGGGTTGTTGCGCGACGTGCCGACCGGCAGCGGAGGCCCCGAGAGGGTCGGTGTGAGCAGCAGGTCCCAGCCGTCGGTCCACCAACGCGCGACGTTGCGGCGGAATGCACCCGCAGCGTTGACGGCATTCGCGTAGTCGAGTGCGGAAAGCCGCGTTGCGTACTCGGCCATCGACCAGTTCATCAGTTCCACGTCGTCGACCGTGACCGGCCGACCGAGGAGGCCGGCAAGTCCGTCGCGATTTGCCGCCATGTTCGTGGCCCACAGCGCGGAGAATCGGGCCGCTGCGCGGGGGTCGTTCAACGCCGCAGGGAACGCGGGCTCGACGTGGTGGCCGAGGGACTCGAGCAGGGCGGCCGTGCGCGTGACCGCTTCGACGCAGTCGGGGTGAATCGCCTCACCCGTGAACTTCGTCGTTGCAAAGCCGATGCGCAGTCGGCCGGTGGGCGCGCCGAGTTCCTGCACGTAGGGTCGCGCAGGGGAGGGCGCAATCACAAGATCGCCCACGCCGGGACCGTGCACCGCGTCGAGCATTGCCGCGGTGTCGCGCACACTTCGCGAGACACACAGTTCGACGCCGAGGTTCGTCTCCAAGCGGGTGGGACCGACGGTGATGCGTCCCTGCGACACCTTCAAGCCAACGAGCCCGCAGCACGATGCAGGCACGCGAATGGATCCACCACCGTCGCTCGCGTGCGCGATCGGAACCATGCCTGCAGCAACCGCCGCCGCGGATCCGCCACTCGATCCACCGCACGTGTGGTCGAGGTTCCATGGGTTGCGTGCGATACCCCACGCCTCGGGTTCGGTAACCGGCACGCTGCCCCACTCGGGTGACAACGTGCGTCCGAGAAACACCAGATGCTGTGCGGCAAAACGTTCGACGAGCGTCGTCGAAAAGTTCGGCGTGAAGTTCTCTGCCTTCAACGCCTTGTTGCCATTCGAGATGGGGAATCCGGTGTAGAAGGTGTGGAGGTCCTTCAAGAGAAACGGCACACCTGCAAACGCTGTCGAGGGGTTGTCACGGTCGACGCCATCGGCGAGTTCGCGACCGTGATCGAACCACTGGTAATTCACCGCATTCAGCGCAGGGTTCGTTGCTGTGACGCGTTCGATCGCGGCCTCGGTCAACTCGCGGGCGGAAACCTTGCCCTCGCGCACCAGCTGCGCTTGGTCGGTGGCGTCGAGCCAGCGCGTGTCGTCGGCGATTGTTGTCATGTGGACCCCTTTTCGGACTATTAGTTTACCAGTCTTTGTAGTGGGCTAGGGTCGCCGCAGTGTCCGCAGACTCCAGTCTATTGAGCACCCCCGAGCCCCCTGCCCAGTTGACCTCGCGGGAGGTGCTGCGTTCCCGCGACGTGCGGGCGATGCTCGTCTACGGCACGTGTCTCTACACGGGGCTCATGCTGCAGGCCGCCGTGCTGGGCAAGCAGGTGTACGACATCACCGGCCGCGAAATCGACATCGGGTGGATCGGCTTGGTCGAGTTTCTCCCTGCCGCGGTGTTGGTTCTCGTGACGGGTGTCGTAGCCGACCGCTTCTACCGACGCAACGTGGTCCTGATCGCCGTCACGGGCGAACTCGTCAGCGCGGTTGCACTGATGTTCTATGCGCGTACGAACCCAACGGCAGTCGCGCCGATCTTCATGATCACGTTGCTCTACGGCGTAGCGCGCGCCTTCGTCGCGCCAGCCGCGCGGTCAATATGGCCGTCGATCGCTCCGCCAGGCGGACTTCCTGCGGTTGTCGCGTTGTCGTCGGCCACATGGACGGGTGCTGCAATCGCCGGTCCGGCCATGTCGGGTCTGCTGTACAGCATCGATCCCTGGGTCGCGTACTTCGCGGCGTCGGTGCTTATCGCCATGGGCATGGCTGCGATTCTGCGGGTGAACGTGCCGCGCAACATTGCTGCGTCGACGGAACGACCGACGTTCCGCCATGCAATCGAAGGGTTGGTCTTCATCAGGCGTACACCCATTCTTCTTGCCGCGATTTCGCTCGACCTCTTTGCGGTTCTCTTCGGCGGCGCGATAGCGTTGCTGCCTGTCATCGCCGAAGAGCGTTTGGGTGTCGGTGACGTGGCGTACGGATGGTTGCGCGCAGCGGTGGGAATCGGCGCGGCGGCCATGGCCATTTTCCTCGCATGGCGACCCGTGCGGCGGCGTGTCGGCCACAAGCTGTTCGTCGTCGTCGCAACCTTCGGTGTCATGACCGTTGTCCTCGGCCTCACGCACAACTACGTCGTCGCATTCATTGCGATCCTCGTGATGAGTGCAGCCGACATGGTCAGTGTCTTCATCCGCAGCTCGATCGTTCCGCTCGTCACACCCGACGAGAAGCGCGGTCGTGTTCTCGCCGTCGAGAATGTTTTCATCGGCGCGTCGAACGAACTCGGTGCATTCGAATCAGGTGTCGCATCGCAGGCCGTCGGTACCGCGGGTGCCGTTGTCGGCGGCGGAATCGCAACCGTGGGTGTCGCGGGTCTGTGGTGGGTGCTATTCCCGGCGTTGCGACGAGTCGATCGATTCTCCGACCTTGAGGATCGCGCCGAGAAATAGGGGTCGAGCCCCGTAAAATGGGGGAATGCCCGTCATCTCCACCGAGAAAATCAAGGAGAAGAAGCGTCTCGTTCGCGAATTCCGCGAGTTCGTCGACCGCGGCAACGTGGTCGAACTGGGTGTCGCCTTCGTGATGGGCGCGACTTTCAAGACGATCATCGACTCTTTTGCAGGCAACGGCGGCGACAACCCCGGCATTCTCGGCGGCCTGATCGGCGCCGTCTTCGGTGGCAAGACACCGAACTTCAACGAGAAGGGCGTCACGCTGAACGGTAGTTTCCTGCCCTTGGGTTCGCTGCTGACCGCGACCATCAACTTTCTGCTCGTGTCGCTCGCCATGTTCGTTGTGATTCGTCTGTACAACCGGTTCCGTTCGGGCGAGGCGAACGCGAAGCCGGCGCCAACGACGAACGAAATCCTCACGGAAATCCGCGACGAACTGCGTCGTCGTCCATGACCACCCGCCGTTCGATATGGGCCGGGGTTTCGGTGCTCGCTGCCGTTGCGCTGCTGGTTCCGTCATGCGGTGGTGGCAATGGCGACACCAGCGGCACGCTCGACGGTGTCGGCCGCATTCCCGGCAACGACTTCGTCGGTGTTGCAACCCTTCCGCCCGACATCGCCGCAGAAGTGTCGATTCCCGAGATCGATGGTGCCCTGCTCGGCGCAGTTGCGAAGGGCAACCGGCTTCTCATGATCGGCGACTCGATTTTGTCCTCGATCGCCAAGCGTTACGGCAACGAGGCATGCGGTCTGCTCGTTCCGCAGGGTTGGAACGTCGCACTCGAGGCCGAAGCCGGTCAGTTCGTCGATTTTGGTCTCGATGTTCTCGACAAGCGCTGGAACGAAGGTTGGGATGCCGTCGTCATCGAACTCGGCACGAACTACGCAGGCAGCAAGGATCGCTACCGCGAGTCGATGGAAAAGATCCTCGATCGCATCGGCGACACGCCCGTTGTTCTCGCAAACACCACGGTCTTCCGCGCGCCACAAAAGAAAGTCAACGCGGTCATCGACGAACTCGTCGAGCGATACCCGAATGCGACCCTGCTCGACTGGGCTGCTATCTCGAAGTCGCCCTCGGTGTTGAGTGGCGACCGCATCCACCCGACACCGAAGGGACGCGTGGTTCTCGCGACTGCCATCGCACGTGCTGCCGGGGTTGCTCCAACGTCGCCGGGCGACTGCATGAAGGTCTACTTCCAGGACGACAGTCGTGTGTTGCCCGACGTCATGCCGGGCGAGGACGACACCACCGTTCCGCCATCCAGTGTCGAGGACTCGTCCGCGACGATCGCGCCCGCACCTGCGGGGGCAACCACGACGCTCGCCGGCGTCCCGACGACTACACCTGCAACAACGATCGCCCCCCCACCCACTGCTGCCGCGACAACACTCGCGCCGGCGCCGACAACCGCCGCACCGCAAACCACCGTCGCAGTGGCACCCAGTTCGTCGGCCGGCTGATGCTGCAGGTCAACGCACTCACCGTCGAGGTGGGCGGCAAGACGATCGTCGATGGCGCATCGTTCACGATCATGCCGAAAGACAAGGTCGGCTTGGTTGGCCGTAACGGAGCCGGCAAGACCACGTTCTTCAAAACTCTCGGCGGTGACCTCGAGCCGGCGGGCGGGAACATCGTCTGCAAAGGCGGCTTCGGTTACCTGTCGCAGGATCCGCGCCAGGCCGGCGAATTCGATGGTCGCATGGCGATCACCCACATTCTCGCGGGACGCAACATCGACGAGCAGTTGACCCGCATCGAAAAGTTGCGTATCGCGATGGAAGAAAACGCGAGTGAGGCCAACATCAACAAGTACACCAAGGCGCAGGACCTCTTCTCGTCGCAGGGTGGTTACGCAGCCGAAAGCGAAGCGCGTTCGATCGCCGCCGGTCTCGGCCTGCGCGCCGATCGTCTCGATCTGCAACTCAACGTTCTGTCGGGCGGCGAACGTCGTCGTGTCGAACTTGCGAAAATCCTCTTTGCCGGAAGTGACGTCCTTTTGCTCGACGAACCGACCAATCACCTCGACGTCGACGCGAAGACGTGGTTACTCACTTTCCTGCGCCAATACCGCGGTGCGTTGCTGGTGATCAGCCACGATCTCGAACTGCTAGACGAGGCGATCACCCGAGTTCTCCACCTCGACCGACCGGGCGAAGACGACCTCGGCAACCTCGTCGAATACAAGGGCACCCATTCGCAGTACAAAACGGCACGCGCGGAAGACGAGAAGCGTCAGGCCCGCAAGGCGACCCTCGAGGCGAAAGAGATTGACCGCTTGCAGACCCTCGTCGATCGATTCGGCGCCAAGGCCACCAAGGCATCGATGGCGCACAGCATCGAAAAGCGCATTGACCGCATGGAAGCCAACCGCACGAAGGCCGTCACCAAGGATCGTGTGCTGAAGGTGAAGTTCCCCGACCCGCCGGCAGCGGGAGAAACGGTGATCCGAGTCGATCATCTGTCCAAGGCGTACGGCGGACCACCCATCTTCGAAGACGTTTCGTTCGACCTCGGCAGGGGCGAGCGCATGCTCGTGCTCGGCCTGAACGGCGCCGGTAAAACCAGCATGTTGCGCATCCTCGCCGGCGAAACGCTGGCGAGCATCGGCGACTTCGCATTCGGCCACCAGGTGCAGATGGGCTACTACGCCCAGGAGCACGACAACCTCGACCCATACGCAAGCCTCATCGACCACATGCGCAAAGAGGCTCCGGCGCATCTCAACCTCACCGAGACCCAACTGCGTGGATATCTCGGCATGTTCGGACTGTCGTCGAACAAGGTCTTCCAAGAGTCGGGAACGCTGTCGGGTGGCGAAAAGACGAAGCTGGCACTCGCGATGTTGATGGTCGGTCGCAACAACTTGTTGCTTCTCGACGAACCAACGAACAACCTCGACCCCGCAAGCCGCGAAGCCATCGCCGATGCTCTCAGCACATGGAAGGGCGCCATCATCTTCGTCAGCCATGACACCGAATTCGTCGAGCGACTCGAGCCCACGAAGGTGCTGCTGCTGCCCGACGGCGAAGTCGACTACTTCAATCAGTCGTGGCTCGATCTGGTCAGCCTGTCGTAGGTGTCAACGCCGAACGATCAACAACCTCATCGAGGTGGCCCGGGGAGCCCCGCGATAACGGTTCTGCCAGCGACAACGACCTTGCCGTCAACGACGACTTCTTCGTCAACGATGGACACGCCTCCGACGGTCCTCGACGGCTGATACGTTGCGCCCATGAAAATTGGGCTATTCGGGGGTGCCGCCCAGTCGGGCACGGTTGATCAGGTTGTGGCCGAGGCCAAGCAGGCCGAGCGGGACGGTTTCGCCAGTTACTGGATGCCGCAGATCTTCGCGCACGATGCGTTGACATTGCTGGCGTTGATCGGTCGCGAGGTGCCGCGCATCGAACTCGGCACCGCCGTTGTGCCGACGTACCCGCGCCACCCGATGATGCTCGCCCAACAGTGTCTCACCGTGAACGCAGCGGTTGGCGGTCGTCTGTGCCTGGGAATAGGCCTCAGCCACCAGATCGTGATCGAGAACATGATGGGAATGTCGTTCGAAAAGCCCGTGCGCCACATGCGCGAATACCTGACGGTGCTGCAGTCGCTGAACAAGACCAACAACGTCTCGTTCTCGGGCGAGGTGTACTCGACGCACGCCGGCGTGTCGGTTGCAGGGTCGCAGCCGTTCGGAGTTGTCGTCGCCGCGCTCGGTGAGCAGATGCTGCGTGTCACGGCGGCATTGGCCGACGGAACGCTCACGTGGTGCACGGGTCCGTCGACCTTGGCGAACCACACGATCCCGGTTCTCGACCGGGCGACAGATGCTCTCGGCAAGCCGAAGCAACGTGTCATTGCTGCGTTGCCGGTGTGCGTGACGACAAAGGTGGCCGAGGCGCGCGAGCGTGCATCCCAAGTGTTCGCGATCTACGGCCAGCTGCCCAGCTACCGCGCGATGCTCGACAAGGAAGGCGCTGCAGGCCCAGCCGACATTGCGATCGTTGGAACGGCTGCGGAAGTGACCGATCGCATCTCTGCACTTGCCGACATCGGTGTCACCGACTTTGCTGCGGTCGAGTTCGGTGGCGACGCCGACGAATCGGCCAACACGCGCGCTGCACTGAAGACGCTGTTGTCGTGAAGTACGAGGGATATTCCGTCATCCGCGTGTCGGTTGATGATGGAGTGGCGAATGTCGTTGTTGACAACCCACCCATCAATCTCTTCAATTTGACGCTGTACGCCGACATGGTTCGTGTGTCACACGAGCTTGCAGGCGACCCCGATGTTCGGTGTGTCGTGCTGTCATCTGCGGTGTCCGGCTTCTTCATCCCGCACTTCGACGTCTCGGTGATCCTGCAAATGCCCCATGACATGCCGGTGCCGAAGCGCTACCACGATTTCAACGTCATGTGCGAGAACTTCCGCACGATGCCAAAGGCAACGATCTCGGTGATTGAGGGGCGTAGTGGCGGCGGGGGCAACGAACTTGCACTGGCATGCGACATGCGCTTCGCGCTTCGTGACGGCGCGGTGTTCAACCAACCCGAGGTGGCCCTCGGCATCGTCCCTGGTTCGGGTGGGACGGTGCGCCTGCCCCGTCTCATCGGGCGCAATCGCGCGATGGAAGTGATCCTCGGGTCCGACGACATCGATGCCGACACCGCTGCCGAATGGGGAATGGTGAACCGCTCGCTCGACGCGGAACACTTGTGGCCGTTCGTCAATCGGTTGGCTGCGCGTATCGCAAAGTTCCCACCCGACGCGGTTGCCGCGGCGAAGGCCGCGGTTCTGCGTGTCGACGGAAACCTTGAACCGGATCTCCTCACCGAGTCGGGCGAGTTCAACCGACTCCTCGGCCGGCCTCGTGCACAGACCGCGATGCGCAACTTCATGGAGCGCGGTGGCCAAACCGCTGCGGGCGAATCTCGTCTCGGCGAACTTGCCGGAGAAATCTGAAGTATTGGCTTGCTATTTCTTCAGGTTGACGGCGATGGCGCCGGGCATCGGCTTGTTGACGAGGTCGAAGAAGTCGTTGCCCTTGTCGTCGACGACGATGAATGCGGGGAAGTCCTGCACTTCGATCTTCCACACGGCTTCCATGCCGAGCTCGGGATACTCGAGAACTTCGACCTTGGTGATGCAGTCGAGAGCGAGGCGTGCGGCCGGACCGCCGATCGATCCGAGGTAGAAGCCACCGTGTTTATTGCACGCATCGGTGACCTGGCGTGAACGGTTGCCCTTGGCGAGCATGACCATGCTGCCGCCTGCGGCCTGGAACTCGTCCACGTAACTGTCCATGCGGCCGGCGGTGGTGGGGCCGAACGAACCGGAAGCCATGCCGTCGGGGGTCTTGGCGGGTCCTGCGTAATAGACGCAGTAGTCCTTCAGGTACTGCGGCATGCCACCGCCCGAGTCGAGGCGTTCCTTGATCTTCGCGTGTGCGATGTCGCGGGCGACCACCATCGGGCCCGTGAGCATGACGCGTGTCTTCACGGGGTACTTCGAAAGTGTTTCGCGGATCTCGGCCATCGGGCGTGTGAGGTCGATCTTCACGACTTCGCCGTCGAGGTCGTCTGCGGTGACCTCGGGAAGGAATCGAGCGGGATCAGTTTCCAGTTCCTCGATGAAGATTCCCTTCGCGGTGATCTTGCCGAGTGCCTGGCGGTCGGCGCTGCAACTGACCGCGAATGCGACAGGGCAACTCGCACCATGACGCGGTAGGCGAATGATGCGTACGTCGTGGCAGAAATACTTGCCACCGAACTGTGCGCCGATACCGGTGGCTTGCGCAAGCTTGAGAACCTTGGCCTCAAGGTCAAGATCGCGGAATGCGTGGCCGGTCTTGCTGCCGGTGGTGGGAAGCGCGTCGAGGTAACGCGCGCTTGCAAGTTTTGCTGTTTCGACGGCGAGTTCGGCCGACGTTCCGCCGATGACGACGGCAAGGTGGTACGGCGGGCATGCGGCGGTGCCGAGAGTTTTCATCTTGTCGAAGAGCCAGGGTAGGAGGGTCTTTTCGTTGAGAAGCGCCTTGGTTTCCTGGAACAGGTAGCTCTTGTTCGCCGAGCCGCCACCCTTGGCCATGAAGAGGAACTTGTACTCGTTGCCGTCGACGGCGGCGACCTTGATTTCTGCGGGCAGGTTGTTGCCGGTGTTGACCTCGTCGTACATGTTGAGTGCGGCCATCTGGCTGTAGCGCAAGTTGCTCGTGAGATACGTGTCGTACACGCCCTTGGCGATGGCCTCTTCGTCGCCGCCGCCGGTGAAGACGAATTGGCCCTTCTTGCCCTTCACGATGGCCGTGCCGGTGTCTTGGCACATCGGAAGGATTCCGCCGGCGGCGATGCTGGCGTTCTTCAGCAGGTCGAGGGCAACGAAGCGATCGTTGTCGCTGGCCTCGGGGTCGTCGAGGATGTTGCGCAGTTGCTGGAGGTGGCTCGAGCGCAGAAGATGCGCGATGTCGCGCATCGCCGTGCTGGTGAGAAGCGTGATCGCCGAGGGGTCGACCTTCAGGAACGTGCCCTCGGGCGTGTCGAACGTCGACACACCTTCGGTACTGATGAGGCGGTACTTGGTGGTGTCGGGCCCGAGGGGGAAGAGTTCGGTGAAATCGAAGTCGGCCATGGCCCCACGGTAGGGGTTTGTCGACGGTCGATGCACGATCGCGCGCGGCTGACGATGATTACGTTGCGGGATTCACGGGCCAGTCGTGTTTGGGGTAGCGGCCCGCCATGTCCTTGCGAACTTCCGCCCAGGATCCTGCCCAAAAAGCGGGCAGATCTGCAGTGACCTGAATCGGCCGCTCTGCGGGGGACAAAAGTTCGACAACAAGGGGCACGGCGCCGTTCATGATCGACGGATGCGTGGCCGTGCCGTAGAAATGCTGTGCTCGGGCCGACAATAACGGCGTGTCGTCGCCGCGGTAGGTGATGCGCATGGTGCGACCGTTCCCCAGCGTGACGTTTGCAGGCGCCAGTTCGTCGAGGTGCGGACCGAGGTCGTAGGGAAGGCCGCTGCGCAGGACGATCGACAAGTCGAGGTTGTCGAGATCAGTGCGCGACGAACATCCGGCGAGGTACGGCGCCAGCCATTGATCGAGCGTGGCGATCAGGGCCTTGTTGCTCCAGTCGGGCCACCGTTCGTCTCGCGAGTGAAGGAACCGAACTCGTTCGACCAGCGACTCGGCCGCGGGACCCCACGGAAGACACTGCAGGCTTGTCGATCGCACGCGGTCGATGAGCGCGGCCGTTGTGTCGGGGCCGGGTGTCGGTTTCTGGCGCACGTCGCGCAGCTTCATGCCGTCGAGTCGCCACTCAATGACATGAACGAGGTCGTTGCGTTCGCGGTCCCATGTGACTGCGTTCTTCACCGTCACGTGCTCGGCAAGAAGGTCGGTGATGTCGTCGGCGGTGATTGCCGCGGCAAGTCGTACGCGGGTGTTCTTCCTGTCGCCGTCAACGTCGGCGGCAACGATGAATTGTTCATTGGCAAGATCGGATTCCTTGGGTACCCACGCGGCGTTTCCGGTGCGCAGTTGGAATTGTCCGGCACCGGTCTTTCGCACGGCGAGTCGATCGGGGTAGGCGCGCAACAGGAGTGCACCGACTCGGTTTGACCGGGCCGACCCCGACGTGGCCGTGCGTCCCGATCGACGGAGAATGTCTCGTGCTTGCTCGCGCACGCGCGCGGCAGCCCGTCGGTCGATGCGATCGTCCGATGCAAGATCATCGATGCATTCGATGCGCCAGGCAAGGTCTTCGGGGACTTCATCCCGCCGACCACCTTGTGCCCGCACGACGTCGCGATCCTCGAGAAGCGCGGCAAGGAGACATGCGGTCCACACATCGGAGTCGTGCGCGCCGACGACCATCGCCGCGAGTCGCGGATGCAGCGGGACGCCGAGCATTGCGCGGCCACGTTCGGTGACGTGACCATCGTCGTCGAGTGCATCGAGAAGCGTGAGCAGTTCGCGGGCCTGTTCGAAGGTTGTGCGTGGAGGTTGGTCGAGAAATCGCAGTTCGTCGACGGCCACACCCCACGCGGCAAGTTCCAGTGCCAACCCTGCAAGGTCGACCTGCAGGATTTCGGGTTCGATCTGTGCGCGGCGCGACTTGTGCTCGGCTTGGGGCCACAGGCGATACGCGCGGCCGGGTCCGAGGCGACCCGCACGGCCGGCACGCTGGTCGGTTGAGGCGCGACTGACGTTGCCGAGGTGAAGTTTCGACATGCCCGTGTTCGCGTCGAACCGCGGTGAACGCGCCAGGCCCGAGTCGATGACGACCCGCACGCCGTCGACGGTCAGTGAACTTTCCGCGATGTCGGTGGAGAACACGATGCGTCGACGACCCAGTCTGCTGGGTGCGAGCGCGGCGTCCTGTTCGTCTTGACTGAGTGCACCTGCGAGCGGGAACAAGTCGACGTTTGCGTCGACGACACGTGATGCGGCCTCGATGGCCCGTCGTATCTCACCGATTCCGGGGAGGAAGACGAGGATGTCACCCTCGGTTTCGCGCAGAGCGCGAAACACCGTGTCGGCAACCTTGTTTTCCAGTCGGTCCGAGTCGCGACGCTGGCCCTTTCTGATCGTCGGTGCCTGCCACCAATCGATGTCGACGGGAAACAACTTTCCGTCGCTCTCGACGACGGGAACCGTCTCGGCCGTGTCAGAGAGGTACGAGCACCAACGGTCGGTGTCAGGTGTCGCCGACATGAGAACGATTCGTTGCGACGTGCCGAGTGATCGCTGGGCGTGCAGCAGAAGGGCAAGACCAAGGTCGCCGGGCAGGTTGCGCTCGTGGACTTCGTCGAAGATCACAATGCCGACGCCGGGCAGGTCGGGGTCGTTCTGCAGCCGACGGGTGAGCACGCCCTCGGTGAGGACTTCGATGCGTGTCGTTGGCCCGATGATGCGTTCGTCCCGAGTTTGGTAGCCGACCGTCTCGCCGACGCGTTCCCCGAGAAGCTGCGCCATGCGGCGCGCTGCAGCGCGAGCGGCAAGCTTGCGCGGCTCGAGCATGATGATGCGCTCACCGTCGGACAGAAGCGAGCTCTCGAGCAACCTCAACGGAGCGAGTGTGGTTTTGCCCGACCCTGGTGGGGCAACGAGAACACAACGCGAACGCGCCGTCAGTGATGCGACGAGCTCGGGGATGCACGCTTCGACCGGAAGCCCGGTCGGCGTGAGGGTCACACGAGAGCCGGAGTGCCGGCGTAGGGGCTTGGGTCTTTCGGCCCCGGAATCGTGGGCGCCGACCACGCGGTGGTGGTGGCAATCGACTGGGCGACCTTGCGCCACTCGACGGGCCGCCAGCCCTCGGCCGCGGCGGGCACGCTGAGGTCGGACTGGATGAAGACGAACGCGGGCAACTTCTGCAGACCGAGGCCGCGCACCGCGGCACGGTCGGGGTCGACGAACACAAGGAACTCGTCGGTGAGTGGTCCGAGGAACTGCTTGGCCTCGTCGGGTGTCGCGGTGACGATGAAGTTCACGCGCACGGCGGCACCTGCAAAGGCGCGCATGATGCGTGCGGCGGTGTCGAGGATCCACGAGCTTTCGTTCGTGAACGGATCGATGACGATCGATGCCATGTGGAACGTGGTGAGCCACTCACGCAGGGGACGGGCGTCTCCGGCCAGGGGGGTGAGAACAAGATCAGCAGAGGGGGTGGTTGCCACGGGTGAAACGGTAGCAAGCCGGCACTACGTTGGATGAAGTGCATCCCATCGAGCACCTGCGTTATTTGGCACGTGCCGGGTATGCCGATGCCCCCGAACTGGTGTCCGAGACCACTTCGGCACTCCGCCACCTCGGTGCAGACCCCGCGAACCTGCTCGTCACGTGTCGCCGCATCGTCGAGAAGCATCCCACCTGCGGCCCGCTGTGGTGGTTGTGCGCCGAACTGCTGACGGCGCTCGAACCACGTGACACCCTGCGCCGTTGCGTCGACGCGGTGCGGGAAGATTCCACGCCGGCGCACCTCTCGAGTCATCTGGCGACCCAATTTCCCGATGGCGGTACGGTGGTCATCAATGGATGGTCGTGGGAAATCGCGGTCGCGCTCGTGCAGAGTTTCGGCTTCGAGGTGTGCGTTGTCGACGGTGACAACGGTGCCGATCACATGGTGCGGGTGCTCGAGCGCAATGAAGTGGTGACGCACCTCGTCGATCCCCAGCGTGCCGCTGCAGCAGTGGGTGAGAGCAGTGCAGTCGTGGTCTCGACCGCCTTCGCGGCGCCCGACGGTTTGTGGTCACCGATTGGGTCGGCGCAACTCGCGTCAACGGCCTATTGCGCTGGCGTCGACGTCATCGCAACCACGCCGGTCGGTACGCGGCTACCGAAGGTCTTCACCGATGCGATGGTGCGACTCGTCGACGACGACACACGAGGCGAACCGTGGCATCGTGACATCGAGATGATTTCCCTCGGGCTCATCACCACGGTCGTCGGTGGCAAGGGTGTCGAGGGCGCTGCCGCACTGCAGGCAACCGGTCTGTTGCCCGAGGCGCCGGCGGCGACGGAACTCACCATTCGCTCCGCGATGTAGGTTTCCCGCATGGGTGAAAAGGTCTCGTTCAAGAGCAACGGAACGATGGGGCAGGGTTATCTCGCGGACGGCGGTGGCCCGGGTGTCATCGTGATCCAGGAATGGTGGGGTCTCGTTCCCCACATCAAGGCCGTTGCCGACAGATTCGCTGCGGAGGGTTTCACCGCACTCGCTCCCGACCTGTACCACGGTGTCGCCGCAAGCGAACCCGACGAGGCCGGCAAGTTGATGATGGCGATGAAGCTCGACAAGGCCGGAAAAGACCTCAGCGGCGCGGTTGATTACCTGCAAGAACGCACCGGCAGGAAGAAAGTCGGCGTCGTGGGCTATTGCATGGGCGGAGGACTCACCCTCGTGCTTGCGTGCCAGCGTCCCGACGCGGTGGCTGCCGCGGCACCCTTCTACGGAGTGATTCCTTGGGCCGATGCGCAGCCCGATTGGAATGCGATCAGTGCCGTCGTCGAGGGCCACTACGCCGAGCACGACGCATTTGCTTCACCCGAGGCCGCACGCGCACTCGAGGCCGACCTGAAGGGGCGGGGCAAGAACGCGACGTTCCACATTTATCCGCGAACGCACCACGCTTTCTTCAACGACGACCGTCCCGACGTGTACGACGCTGCCGCGTCGAAAACGTCATGGACGCGCGTGCTCGCGCTGTTCCGCGCGAATCTCTGAAACGAATCAGGCGAGTTCGGCGATTGCCGAGGCGATGGCGATCAGCCGTTCGGCATTCGCCACGTGGAGGTTCTCGATCATCTTTCCGTCGAGTTGCACCACACCCTTGCCCTCGGCACGTGCGGCGTTGAATGCCTCGATGACGCGACGGGCGTGTTCGACTTCCGACTCGCCCGGTGCCCACACTTCGTTGGCGATCGCAACTTGGTCGGGGTGGATCAGCGTCTTGCCGTCGAAGCCCATCTGCATGCCCTGCACGCATTCGCCGTGGAAGCCCTCGGCATTCTTGATGTCGTTGTAGACGCCGTCGAGAATCGGCTTGTCGGCCTCGCGTGCGGCAAGAAGTGCAGTGGCCAGGTGAGAGATGACGGGTGCACGGCCGGGAACCTGAACCGCGTGCAGTTCCTTTACGAGGTCGTTTGTTCCCATCACCAGAACCGCGACACGCGGGTGTCCTGCGATTTCGCGGGCGTTGAAGATTGCGGACGGTGTTTCGACCATCGCCCAGATCATCATTTCGGCCGGTGCGCCTGCGGCGTCGAGGTGACGTGACACCTCGTCAACTTCGGCCGCGTTGTTGACCTTCGGAATGACGATCGATGAAGCGCACGACTTCGCCGCTGCGGCAATGTCGGCCGCGCCCCACGGAGTGTCGAGGCCGTTGCAGCGGATGGTGATTTCACGCTTGCCGTATTCGCCCGATGACGCGGCCTTCACGGCATTTTCACGTGCGACGTCCTTGGATTCGGGCGACACCGCATCTTCGAGGTCGAAGATCAACGCGTCGGATGCGATCGACTTCGCCTTCTCGAGCGCGCGCTCGTTGGCGGCGGGCATGTAGAGGACGGAACGGCGGGGGCGGAGCTTCGACATGTTGGCTGCTTCTTTCCTCAGAATCCGTAGAGGCTGGTGAGGTGCGGATCGCGTGCCGCAAGCTGGCGAGCCAACTCGACGACGACCTTGCACTGCTTCACCGATGCGTCGTCTTCCATCTTGCCGTCGAGCATGATCGCTCCGGTGCCGTCGCCCATCGCTTCGATGACACGCTGCGCCTGCTTCACGTCTTCGGGGCGAGGGCTGAACACGCGCTTGGCAATGTCGATCTGCACGGGGTGGAGACTCCACGCACCGACACAACCGAGCAGGTAGGCATTGCGGAATTGGTCTTCGCAAGCAACGACGTCCTTGATGTCGCCGAACGGTCCGTAGAACGCATAGATGCCGTTGGCAACGCAGGCATCGACCATGCGGGCCATCGTGTAGTGCCACAGGTCCTGTTGGTACGTGCCGCGGGGCGCATCCGGGTTGTCGGGGTTCGGGTCTTGGCGCACGAGATAGTCGGGATGTCCGCCACCGACACGCGTGGTCTTCATGCGACGGTTCGCCGCGAGGTCGGCCGGTCCGAGTGACAGGCCCTGCATGCGCGGAGATGCTGCGCAGATCTCTTCCACGTTGGCGACGCCACGTGCAGTTTCGAGAAGGGCGTGGATGAGGATCGGGCGCTTGAGTCCGGCCTTCGCCTCGAGCTGAGCGAGCAGTCGATCGACGTAGTGGATGTCCTCGGGGCCCTCGACCTTCGGGATCATGATGACGTCGACGTTTTCGCCGGCTTCGGTGACGATCGCGTTCATGTCGTCGAGGAACCAAGGTGAGTCGAGGCTGTTGACGCGGGTCCACAACTGCGTGTCACCCATGGGGATCGTCTTGGCGACGTTGATGAAGCCACGGCGGGCCGACTCCTTGTCGGCCATCGGAATCGCGTCCTCAAGGTTGCCGAGAATGATGTCGACAGTCGGAATCACCTCGGGCAGCTTGGCGACGACCTTTTCCAACTGTGGCGGAAAAAAGTGGATGACACGGCTCGGACGGAAGGGAATCTCGCGGACGGGCTCGGGCGCTCCGATGGCGAGGGGTTTGAAGAAGTCTATTGCACTGCGCACGCGTCGAAGCGTAGGGCTTTGGGGTTTGGGCCATGAAACCCACTGCGAAACCCACTGCGAAACCCATCTGCGAGACTGCACGGCGTGGTAGCCAGATTCGACGCGGTTCTCTTCGATGCGGGTGGCGTTCTGGTTTTGCCCGACCCGAAGGTGCTCGCCCCGCTGATTGCGTACTACGGCGGTGACGACCGACACGAAACCTACGTGCGAGCGCACTACGCCGGCATGGCCGCGAAGTCGGCGGTCACTGCGGGCGAGTCGGATTGGAGCCACTACAACGCGACGTATCTCGCACATCTCTCGGTTCCCGAAGAACACCAAGCGGCCGCACTGGAAGTTCTCACGCACGTGAAGGCGAACGCGCGACTGTGGCGGCATCCGATTCCCGGTTCGGCCGAAGCCTTGCGTGACCTTTCCGATCGCGGCGTGCCGATCGGCATCGTCAGCAACGCGAGTGGTCAGATCGAGTCGACCCTGCAACTCAGCGGTGTCTGTCAGGTGGGGCCCGGTCCGCTTGCTTCGGTTCGATGTGTCATCGACAGCCACGTCGTCGGTGTGGAGAAACCCGACCCGCGGATCTTCGACCACGCACTCGTCCACTTCGACGGAGTCGAACGTTCGCGCATCGCCTACGTCGGTGACTCACTCGTCATGGACGTTCGTGGCGCACGCGCAGCAGGGCTGCACCCCGTTCTGGTTGATCCGTACGATGACGCCGAAGGTCACGACGTCGAGCGCATCCGCTCGCTCGGCGACTTGTTGTCGGCGCTCTGAGACTTATTTGCCGGCGGCGTCGACCAGCTGACGGGCGATGACCTTGAGGCACAGCGTTTCGTCGGCACCCTCGAAAATCGACAGCACGCGTGCGTCGACGAAGAGGCGGCTGACCGTGTATTCCTCGGCGTAGCCGTAGCCACCGTGGATCTGCATGGCCTCGCGGGCAACCCACTCGGCGGCCTTGCAGACGTAGGCCTTCACCATGCTCGCTTCCATTGCGCCTTCACCCTTGGCCATCAACTTGGCGACGCCGTAGGAAAACTGACGGCTGGCCT
>JBJTYJ010000121.1:0-6116 GCA_046082705.1 Actinomycetota bacterium
CGTGACGCACAGCACTTTGGCGCCGGCCTTCCGGCATGCCTCGCCGGTTTGTTCGAGGAGTTCCGTCGTGCGGGCGGTGAGAACGAGATTCGCCCCCGCCTTGGCGAAGCCCTCGGCGAAACTGGCGCCAAGGCCGTACGAAGCACCCGTGATGAGAACGGTTTTGCCCTTGAAATCGAACATGTCTGACCCCCTGCTACGGCTGCCCCTTGCGGGCTGAAATCCCGAAAATAGTGGGTCTGGTGGTCCCAATGCGAACGGGGCTTGACGTGTGACACCCCCTCGGCAGACTCACGGTTCTCTCGGCGGAAAAGGGGCCCACTTTGTCAACGACCAACCCGACAACCACCAACCCAGGCAGTGCCCCTGGCGACCCGTCACCGGCCGTTTACAGGCGCCTCATGCGCGCCTTCGCTGACCTGAGCATTGCCCCGCAACCCATTGGCGACGAACCCCGGCGGTGGGCGACCCTCGACACCCGCGACGGTGAAACGGTCGTTACATTCGGCGCGCTGTCGCTCGACACGGCCGCACGTCTTGCGAACCTTCTCGAAGACCTGGCATCCAGCTCTTCTGCATCGTCGGCCGCGCACGTCGACGAAACGCACGACCCCGACGGCGCAGCCGAATACGCGCTGGCGCCGTTCGAGCCGGTTGCATCGCCGCTCGAGCCGTTCCACTCGTCGTCGCGGCACCATCCGCGGACGGCGTGGTGACATCACGATGAGCCCTTTCAATCGCAACGGCCTCGGTGCCAATCCCCAGTTGATCCCCTTCGAAGAGTGGTGGCGGATGTGGCACTTCGTCAACGCCTTCGAGGCCAAGGACTCGCAGTTTTTCCGCGTGTGGATCGAGGTTGCGGGTGGTCGTCGCGTGTGGCACATCACCTCGCCGCGGTTCCACTTCGAGTTCTGTGCGGTCGACGAAGGTGCGTCGGGCACGTTCACCGTGCCGCTGCCCGTGCGTGTCATTCACGCGATGACCGACATCGCAACGACTGCCTTCGAGTCGACACTGGCGCTGGCCGACAACGATTCGCTCACCATCACGTCGGGTGATGCAAGCCTCGTGTTCGACATTCCGGCGCATCATCCGGGAACCTCGGTTGTCCTCGACTCGGTCGACTGCACAGCGGTCGTCTCGGCGAAACGTCTTGCCGACGTTCTCGACGCGGCACGGACACCGCCGATCGGTGTCGACATCATCGGTTACGGGCCGCCGTTGTGGTGTGTCATCGGTGACGGGAAGATCACGTTTCACTCCGACTGGTCGTCGTACGACCACGGGCGTGCCACGGTGTCGGTCGAAGCACAGACGCAAGGCGAGTCGCAGTTCCACAGTGCGGTCAGCCTCGTTGCCAGAGTGCTACGCGATTTCACGATCGGCGATGAGGGCGATGAAAACGTGAAGTTCGAAGTCGACGGACCAACTGGCTCGGGGTGCCGTGTGGTTGCCTCAGACTGGGTTCTCACGTGTCCCTTCATCGATCCGGTCGCGCACGAGTGGGGCGGCACGATGCGCCGTGAACTCATCTCGGCAGGTTTCGAATACCACCGCGACGGTGATCGCGCTGTCGAGTTCCTGGTCGATGGGGTTCAGGTGCGGGCGCAGCTGCACGGCGGCCGCCACCCTGTGTGTCGTCTGTCCGCAATCGTTGCCCGCAACGTCGCGAGCGGCGAGTTTCTGCTCAACGAACTGAACGACTGGAACATGTCGCACGCCGGCATGAAGTTCTGGTGGGAGGCCGGCAAGGTGGTTGCAGTGGTCGACCTCGACTCGAACCACATGGCCGACATCTCCGAGGAATCGGTTCGGCTGGCCGCCGCCGCCTCGCGCTTGGCTGCGCCGGCCGCTGCGCTGTGACGAAGATCTAGGGGCGTTCGAGAATCGTCACGGCACACGCAGCCTCTTCGAGGCCGATCACGCCGCCACCGTTTTCCGCCAGCGCAAGCCGTGCATTTGGCACCTGGCGGGGACCTGCCTCGCCGCGCAGCTGGACAACGAGTTCGTACACCATCGACAAGCCGGTGGCCCCCACGGGGTGACCCTTTGACACCAAGCCACCCGAGGTGTTGATGGGAATCGAGCCGCCGGGCCCGGTTTCCCCCGCTTCGACGAACGAGCCGCCCGCGCCGATCGGGCAGAAACCCAGCATCTCGGTTTGGTAGATCTCGCAGAACGCCGTTGCATCGTGGACCTCGGCGATATCGATGTCGGCCGGCGTGATCCCCGCTCGCTCGTATGCCTGCCGTGCGGCATGGTGCGACAGAGAGGGCTCGTCGTATGCGCGGTACTTGCCGCCCGTGAGTGCAGTTGCCGCGATGCGAACGGCACGGGATCGCACCGACTCGGGGAGCGACTTCAGGTAGTCGTCGGAGCAGACGATTGCAGCTGCACCCCCGTCGCCGATCGGCGCGCACATCGAACGAGTGAGCGGAAACGAGATGGGACGGTCGGCCAGTACTTCGTTGGTCGTCATCGGGAAGCGGTACTGAGCCTTTGGATTGTCGACGGCGTAGGTGTGGTTCTTTGCCGCAGCGTGGGCGATCTGTCGCTGGGTCGTGCCGAACAGCTTCATGTGAAGAGCGGCCTGGATGCCGTACGTCTCCATGAAAATGGTGTGTCCTTCACCTTTGTCGAAGCTGCACCCGGCGAATTGCGCTGCCCGGTCGTATTCGTCGAAGAGTCTGTCGAGATTGAAGTTGTCGACGCCCGAGTAGTACGAGTCGAACATCACTTGTCGAACGGCGGGGTCCTTGTCGGCGCCGGGTCGGTAGATCTTTTCGACACCAATAGCGAGCGACACGTTTGTTTCACCGCTGAGCACGTCTTTGACGGCTCCTTGCAGCGCCATCGACGCGGTGGCACAGGCACCTTCGACGTTCGTCATCGGTACGCGTTCGGGAAACAAACCCTCGTCGACCATCTCGATGAAGCAGGTTTGGCCGCGTACGCCGCCCTGTCCCCATGTGTGCATCAGGCAGTTGCCGAACCATGCCGATCCGATGTCGGATCCGTCGACCATGCCGACATCGGCCAGAACTCCCGTGTAGGTCTCGCGGGCGAGCGACTTCAGGGAGTCGTCGGGGCGGCGTGCGAACGCGGTGCTGTGGGCGCCGATGATCCAAACATTTGCCATGACGATGCCTCAGGCGGTCTTGCGTACCGTTGCGCGGGGTTTGGCGGTCTTGACCGCGGTGAACGCATTGGATCTGTTGATTAGCCCGGCAAGAAACATGTCGCAAAATTGGTCTGCGATGGCGTCTGCGCGGAGGGGCCCTTCCGGTCGATACCAGTGAGTCATCCAGTTCAGGGCACCAATGATCCCAAGCGTGGCGATTCGGGGATTTGTGAGAGGCGCGAATTCTCCGCTCTCGACGCCCTCGCGGATGAACGACTCGAGAAGTTCCAGGTATTCACGATCCATCGCGGACCATTCCTTCATCCTGCGTCTGCCGGCAATTTCTTGAAGGTAGACCGATGCGTACACGAAGTTTGTTTCGAGAACCTTCAGGTGGGAACGCATCGCACGTCGAATTTTTTCGGTCGGAGGAAGATCCATTTCGGAGAGTTCGCGAAGACCAGTCAGGATTTCCTGGGCGGGTTCTCGCACTACCGCGAACAGCAAGTCTTCCTTTGTGTTGATGTAGTGGTAAAGACTGCCCTTCCAAATGCCGACGGTGGAGGCGATGTCCTCGAGAGATGTAGCCGCAAAGCCCTTTGTGCGGAATGCCTCGGCTGCAGCCTCGACGATTTCATTCCACCGGCTTGGACGTGGCACGTCACCCTCCCTTCAGCAGTCGACGACCATCGCACGACTACGACTTTTTCATCATGGCTACAGGGGTCGAGTGAAATGAAACGACCGTTTGGTTATTATACGCGTCGGGGGTCGATGCCGGATGAAAAGCCAACCAACGAAGGGCCTGACAGTCACGGGACTCATGCGCCAGGCAGCGCGCTACAACGCCAAGCGCCGCGCGGTGAAACACGGCGAGAGCACCCTGACGTTTGCAGAGGCGTGGGATCGTGGCACGCGTATGGCAAACGGACTCCTCTCACTGGGGTTGCAGCCCGGCGACCGAGTCGGAGTGTTGGAAGACAACTCGATCGATGCCCAAGACTTTTTTCTCGGCGCGGCCATCGCGGGTCTGGTTCGCGTACCTCTCTACGCTCGCAATTCGATCGAGAGCCACGAGCACATGCTCGGGCACACGGGATGCCGTGCTGTTGTCGTTGCCGACAAGTACCGCAGTGACATCGACGGGATGACATCAAGGCTGGCCGATTTGCGGCAAGTGGTCGTTCGTGACGCGGGTTACGAGAAGTGGCTCGGTTCGTTTTCTGTCGTTGACCCGATGGTCGACGTCGATCCGGACGACTGGTACATCATCCGACACACCGGTGGCACGACGGGCAAACCAAAAGGCGTCGCTTACAGCCACCGCTCGTGGTTGGCCGCTGGGCGCGATTGGTTCTACAACTTTCCGCCGATGGATGCAGGCGAGGTGTGCATGCACGTGGGTCCAATTTCGCACGGCAGTGGTTACCTCTACACACCCACGTGGCTGTCGGGCGGCACGAACCTCTTGCTCGACCACTTCGACGCCGGGGAGACATTGCAGTTGATGGCGAGTGAGCGAGTGTCGTTCATGTTCATGGTCCCCGCGATGCTGAATGCTGTCGCGCGTGACCCACTCGCTCGGAAACTTGACTTTTCGGCGTTGAAGGTCATCCAGATCGGCGGCGCTCCGATAGCCGACGACACCGCATTGCTTGCGCGCGAAGTATTCGGCGACGTCCTCTACCAGGGCTACGGCCAAACCGAAGCACTGCCGGTGTGCATGATGGGACCGAAGGAATGGTTTTCGGAAATCCCGGGTTCGAATCCTCTGCGCTCGGCGGGACGAGCATTGCCGTTCGCCTATCTTGAGATACGCGACCCCGAGGATGCGTCGGTCTCACTGCCAATCGGCGAGGAAGGTGAAATCGCCATCCGATGTGACGGGCAGATGCTCGGATTTTGGGAGAATGAGGCCGCAACCAGCGAGCGCATGTCAGCTGACGGTTTTGTGCTCACCGGAGACATCGGCAAGCTCGACGAGAACGGGTATCTCTACGTTCTCGATCGCAAGGACGACATGATCATTTCCGGCGGCTTCAACATTTGGCCGGCCGAACTTGAAAATGCGATCCTCGGCCACCCCGAGGTGATTGAAGTCGCGGTGTTCGCGGTCCCGCACGAAAGATGGGGCGAGAGTCCGGCGGCGATGTGCGTGACGGCCCCCGGGGCGCGGGTAACGGCGGACGAGATCAAGGAACTGTGCGCACGCGTTCTTGGTTCGTACAAAAAGCCCGCCGAGGTGTTTTTCCAAACTGAACCTTTGCCCAAGAGCCCGGTGGGCAAGGTCCAAAGAAAAGTGTTGCGCGAACCCTTTTGGGCCGGGCGAGAACGCCGCGTCGCGGGCAATTGATCTCGTCTCCACAGTCAGAATCACCCCTTGATGACCAACCCTTGATAACCAAACGCTTGTTGCAGTATCGTGCTCTTCGTCACACAGACCAGACAACCGACGACTAATGGGGGGCAAAGATGGGTCTCAATCTGGCAACAATGGAAAAGGTCACCGCTGACGTTCAGATGAACGATCTCGAGTGGGTCGAAGTCGCTCCGGGCTCCTATTTCAAGGTGCTCACGGTGCATGCTCCGACCAATACCGTCGCCTTCGGCTACAAGATGGATGCGGGTGCACCGGATTTTCCCTCGCACTTCCACATCTGCCGCGCGATGGCGTGGACAACCAAGGGCTGGTTCGGTTATCGCGAGGCCGAGAAGCCCGAAGAGAGCCGCATCATGAAGGGCATGTTTTCTTACGAAGCGGCCGGCTCGTTCCATACGCCGTTCAGCGACTGCCCCGAGGGCTTTGAGTCGGTGGGCATTTTTGAAAGCGACACCGAGGTTCTGCTCCAAAACCACGCCGAGGCTGACCCGCGCTCCGAGCGCATTGGCGACCTGACAGTCAGCGACTTCATCTCTTGGGCCAGCTCGGCCACGCACATTGGTCGACGGCCGCGGCCGCGTGCTGCTCGTGCGCCGCGCGCTCGACCCCTGCAAG
>JBJTYJ010000122.1:0-2962 GCA_046082705.1 Actinomycetota bacterium
TTCACGATGGCGCAGTACGCACAAGACGCGGCCGACCTTCTCGACCACGTCGGCTGGCAGTCGTGCATCGTTGTCGGCATCAGTTTCGGAGGCATGGTCGCACAAGAGTTCGCGGTGACGTTCCCGGAGCGCGTCGAAAAACTCGTTCTGCTGTGCACAGCTACCGGTGGTGCCGCTGGAGCGTCGTACCCGTTGCACGACGACGTCGACCTCGAACCGGCCGTGCGCGCCGACAAGCAGGTGCCGATTTTCGACACGCGCTTCACGGCCGATTACCTCGCCAACGACCCGTTTGCCGCAACCTTGGCCAAGATGCTGTGTGACCGCGAGTTCGCGCCGAAGTCGGACGAGGTGCGCAGGGGAGAAGTGATGCAGCTCGAGGCACGTCGTCACCACGACGTTGCCGATCGCCTTGGGCGCATCACCTGCCAAACACTCGTGATGGCCGGCAAGTACGACGGCATCGCGCCGGTCGAAAGGTGCCGGGCCATCGCCGACCGTATTCCGAATTCAGAACTGCGCGTGTACGAGGGCGGACACCTTTTCATTGTGCAAGATCCCGCCGCCATGGTCGACATCCGTGATGTTGTCCGTGAACGCAGCGCCTGAAGCAGGCGTGTCAGCGGCCGCGGAACGGCCTGATGCCGTTGGCGGGAACGACGCCTAGGCGACCCGCCTGAAAGTCCTCGAACGCCTGCTGTAGTTCGGCGCGGGTGTTCATCACGAACGGTCCGTACTGTTCGACGGGTTCGCCGATGGGTTCGCCACCCAACAGCAATACGTCGAGCGACTTGTCCGGTGATGCCGCGACGGTGATCGTGTCGCCCGGGCCGAACACCGCAAGGCGGCCAAGACCGAACCCTGCTTGCTCGGTGCCGACACTGCCTTCGCCGGCGAGGCCGTAGGCGAGTGCGTTGTACGCAGGGTTCCACGGCAGCGTCATGCGCGCACCGAAGGAGAGCGTTGCATGCGCAACGACGATGGGTGTGTGCGTCGAACCGGGGCCCTTCACGCCGTCGATATCGCCGGCAATGATGCGAATGATTGAGCCCGCATTGGGTGTGGTGACCAACTTGACGAGGTCGGCCTCGATGTTCTGGTACGCGGGCGGAATCATCTTCTTCGCCGACGGCAGGTTGACCCACAACTGGATGCCGTGGAACAGGCCACCGCGCACCACCAGGTCTTCGGGCGGAGTCTCGATGTGCAGAATGCCACCGCCCGCGGTCATCCACTGCGTGCCACCGTTTGAAATGACGCCGCCACCACCGTGCGAATCCTGGTGAATGAACGTACCGTCGATGATGTACGTGACGGTTTCGAATCCGCGGTGCGGGTGCCAGTCGGTGCCGCGCGGTTCGTACGGGGCGTAGTTCACTTCGCCCATTTGGTCCATCATGATGAACGGGTCGACCTCAGCGCGTGTGGCGCCGTAGAAGGTGCGGCGAACGGGAAAGCCTTCGCCTTCGTGGCCGGACGGGGCAACGGTGATGCGCTTGACGGGGCGATCGCGCAGTTCGGGCTTGGTGGCGATGTCGAGACCCACACGGGTGAGGGTCAACGGGTCTGCAGTCACTGCGGGCATATGGGGTCCTTTCGGCAGCGAGCCAATTACTTGCGCTCGCAAGTAATGTACCGAGCCCGATTGGCGTGCGCAACTCGTGCCTAACGTTGCGGGGTGCTGGCCCGGCCCTTTCGTCGACTCGCCCTTCTTGCGTGCATCGTTGTGGCGATTGCTGGCTGCGGTTCCGCCGATAAGACGGCGGAGACCCAATCGGGCAAACCTCTCGAATGGGAGGCGTGCAGCGAAGTCGAGTGCACGACCATCAGCATGCCCCTCGACCAGTTCGCACCCGATTCTGAGTCATCCACTCGAATCGACCTGCGGGTGTATCGACAAATTTCGCCGGCGGCCAATAGCCAGCATCTTCCGTTGTTCATCCACCCCGGTGGTCCGGGGGCAGACGTTCGGGCGGCGGTTGCTGGCGCTCGCGCGGCGTTGTCGCCGATCATCGATGATTTCGACATCTATGCGCTGTCGACTCGTGGAACGGTTGACGGCACGGCGTTCGATTGTGGAACGAGTCTGCGCGATCTGCGCGTCATTGATGTCGATACGAGCGCCGCCGCACGATTTGCGAACCGGTGCGTCGACACGTCCGGTTCACTCATCGGGCGAGTTGGTACGCGCCAAAGCGTCGAAGACCTGGAGGACCTGCGAGTAGCACTTGGCGTTACGACTGTTCGTTATCTCGGGTGGAGCTACGGCGCAACCCTCGGCGCTGCATGGGCCATGACGCATCCCGAGTCGATCCGATCAATGGTTCTCGACGCACCATCTGATCCTCGTTCGTCGTGGGTCGAGGAACTGCGTGAACGGTACGTTGTCGCATCTGACGCGTTCGCGAAGAGTTCGGTATCAACGGGCATCGACACCGCGGGAAACGCACGCGAAAGCGCGCTCGCTCGCGAGCACCTGCTGTACGAACCCGATGCCGTTGGTTCGGGAGGCGAGTTGGCTGCCCTCAGGCTGGGCGAAACATCCGATGGAAAGAACGACGGTGGAATAGAAACGCAGATCGGCGTTCATTGCGCCGATGTCTCCCATGCCGAAGCCAGTGCAGCGATCGACGTCGTCGAGCCGACTCCGAAGGTCGGCTTTGGGGCAAGTTTCGATCGTGTGTGTTTGGAACTCGCCGAATCAGCCACTCCTCTGACGGGGCTTGATGTCGATGCCAAGGCAACACGGCTTGATGTCATGGTGGTCTCGGCAATGGGTGACCATGTTGTTCCGTCGGTCGCCTCGCAACGACTGGCGAAGGACATGCTGTGGCGACGCGTCGTGGTGGATGCCGATCGTCATCTCAGTGTGGGTTTCGATCCCGTCGCGACAAAGAAAGCGATGGCGTTTCTCGCCACCGGTGAGTGACTAGTGATCGAAGCGTCCCGGCGGTGCGGCGTC
>JBJTYJ010000123.1:0-7154 GCA_046082705.1 Actinomycetota bacterium
GACAGTTTCAATTCGCGTGCGCGTTGTCGTGCGACCCAGTCCCACTGGCGACATGCCTGCGAACAGAACTCTCTCGGTCGGCCCGGTCCGTCGGCGGTGGCAATTGCCCGGCGGCACCACCGGCAACGCGGCTTGTTGTCGGCCATCCCCTCGAGTGCCGGCTGGCGCGATGCTTTGGCTGATTTCGTCATGACGTAATTATGCGCCAAATGGTGGCGCAGATGTGAGAATGCTCGCGTGAGCACGCTCAATCGTTCTTTCGCCAGTGACAACTTCGCCGGCGCACATCCGTCGGTCATCGATGCCCTTGCCGAGGCAAACGTCGGCCATGCTCGCGCCTACGGCGACGACGACATTTCGCTCGAGGTGTACGCAGCGTTCGAAGAGCTCTTCGGTGCGGGCACGAAGAGCTTCTTCGTCTTTGGTGGAACCGGCGGCAACGTGGCGGCGCTCAGTTCTCTCGCAGGTCCCGGTGATTGCGTGGTGTGTACCGAGTGGTCGCACATCCATGTCGACGAAACCGCGGCACCCGAGCGTGCCGGCTTGAAATTGTTGGTGCGTCCCAGCTTCGACGGCAAATTGACTCCGCACGACCTGCAGGTGGCTGCGCACTGGTTGGGATCGCAACATCATGCACAACCTCGCATCGTGTCGATCACGCAGCCAACGGAAGTAGGTACGCTCTACTCAATCGACGAGGTGAAGTCGCTGTGTGCGACCGCACACGACCTCGGCATGGTCGTGCACATGGACGGTGCGCGTATTGCAAACGCGACCGCTGCCCTCGGTGGGCCCGAGAACTTGCGTTCCTTCACCGTCGACGCGGGAGTCGACGTGCTGACGTTCGGTGGAACGAAGAATGGCATCGTCTTCGGCGAAGTGATCGTCTACTTGCCCCAGTCCGGAAACCCCGTTGTCGAGCGGGCCGTGCGTTACGCACCGTGGGCCCGCAAGGCCACCGCCCAGTTGCCCTCGAAGGGTCGCTTCGTCGCCGCGCAGTTCCGGGCGCTGTTGCGTGATGACCTCTGGGTGACCCTCGGGGCACAGGCAAACGGCGCGGCACGCGAACTCTACGAGGCGGTGCGTGGCATCGAGGCTTTGCGTCTGGCCACTCCCCCCGCGGTGAACAGCCTCTACCCCGTCGTTGCCGACCCGATCGCCGAGCGCCTGCGGGAAACCAGCTTCTTTTGGCCCTGGGACCCCGAAGAACAGCGGGTGCGTTGGATGACCTCGTGGGACACAACCAGCGCCGATGTCGCGGCCTTTGCGGCCGCTGTCAAAACTTGCATGGAGTAATTGACTCAAAAATTAGATCTCGCTAAAGTTCGCTCGGTCAGGAGCAGCCCAAATTTGGCGGAGGGGTCAGATGGCGGTCGTTGAGTCGTATGCACGGCGTGGGTTCAGCGTCGACACGTGGATGCATGAAGGCGCGTGTCGTGGTTTGTCGTCGGTCTTTTTCCCACCCGCTGCGGAGCGTCCGCAGGCCCGTGTTCGTCGCGAGGCGCAAGCGCGACTCGTGTGCATGGAGTGCCGGGTTCTCGATCGGTGTCGCGAGTTCGCCCGGGAGAATCATGAGTACGGATTTTGGGGTGGTGAGTCCGAAGAGGAACGCCATGCCGCCGGATTCCACCTCATCGCGCCGATCGGCGTGCGCAACCGCGCCGCGAGTTGAAACCGTCGCCGCATGTGTGCGGCCGAACGTGAATAATTGACCCATGGAGGTCTCCCCCGTCAACGTCGTTCGTGCGGCGTGGGCTGATCTTGGCGATCCGCGCGACATCACCGATGTTCGCGAGATCTCCGCAAACGTTTCCACCAACCGCGTGTACCGCGTGACCCTCTCAGGTGGAGACACCGTCGTGTGCAAGGAGAACTCCGTCGTGTGCAAGGAGAACTCCGTCGTGTGCAAGGTGTCGTCGTACGGGTCGTACTTTCTCTTCGCCGAAGACCACGACCGTCTGCATCGCTGCGCGAAGATGCTCGGAACCGATCCGGAGACGCAGCGCTGGTCCCCTTTCCTCGCTCATGTCCTCGAACGCGACGGGCGCCCGTTCACGTGGTATGACGGATCGATCTGGGCCGTGTTCTACGAAGACGTGCCTCGTGCGGAATCGTTGCCCAAGATCCTGTCGATCGCTCAGGTGGAGAACCTCGGTCGTGAGATGGCCGAATTCCATGCGGCGTGCGCGCCCATGGCGAACAAGTTGCCTCCAACATCGAATTCCGTGAAGGGCGATCTCATCCACCTTCTCGACCTTCTCGAGAGTCCTTTTGCAACGAGGAACTTCAATCTTCTTCCCGAGGACGTCGGCGTGCTGCATCGCGACACGCATCAATTACTGCTGCAATTCGAGGCTTTCCACTACGACGAATGGCAGCGCATTCCCGTGCTGATCGACTGGAACCTCGGCAACTTCTCCGTCATTTTCAACAACGTCGATGATGGTGAGGGCTTCCATCTCTTCAGCCGTTGGGACTACGACTGGTTCCGTCTCGAGTCACGCGTCTTCGACTTCTATTTTCTCTCCCGTGTCAGCAGCAGCACGGGCGATCGAACCACGTTCACGTACTCGCCACACACCCTGCTCGAACCTCGATTCTTGGCTTTCCTGCGGGCCTATCACGGCGTGTATCCGCTCACTGCCGACGAGGTGCGCTTCATTCCTCTCGCCTATCGGTTTTTTCTCCTGAACTACGTCATCCGTGAGGGTGCGCGATTCTTCCGCGACGACCTGTGCCGCCAGTTCCGCGAAGAGGTTGCACGACGGTATCTGCGCCAGGTCGCCCAACTCGACTTTTCGCCGTTGTCAGACGCGCTCGAACTGAAGGGCTAACCACCCGTCGGCGACGGTCTCCCGACGCAGTTCGAGGCCGAGTGCCGAATAGCGCACGATGATGTCGAAGCGGCGTGTGTCGGTGAAGCCGCTCACGATCAGATTTCCACGTGACGCAACACATGCGGCGATGGCATCGGCATCGCCGAGCAACACCGTCGCCAAAATGTTCGCAAGCACGAGGTCATAGGTGCCCTTCACGTGGCGCACATCGCCCTGCTCGATGACGAACCGATCGGAAACCCCGTTGAGGGCAACGTTGTGCCGTGTGGCTTCGACGGCTGCTGGGGCAATGTCGACCGCCACGACGCGGGCGTGCCCCGTCAGACAAAGTGCGATTCCGAGAACGCCCGAACCGCATCCGAGATCGAGAACACTCGCTCCGGGCGACTGCAGCGCAAGGTCGAGCGTCGCCTGTGTGGTCGGATGATCCCCCATGCCGAACGAACCGCCGGGCTCGATGAGCACCGTGGTTCCGGACCGCGTTGCGGTGGGCGTGTCGAGCCAGGCCGGGGCGATACTGACGTCGCCCACGACGGTGACCGAAGCGTGCTTTCTCCAGGTGTCGGCAACCCGTGTGTCGATCGACTGAGTTCGCACTTTCCAATCCCGGGCAACATGCGTTGTTTCGATGATTCTGCTCCACGCCTGCAGCGGGTCGCTACCGAGGTCCGTGCGCAGGTCGATCACTGCTCCATGGTGAATCTCTTCGACCGCCTGCGCCCCTGCCGACCAAAGAACGTCGGCAGCGAACTCGGCGATGTCGACGGGAACGCTGACGACCAAGAGAACGTGAAACGAATCGTCCGCGGTGCTGGACATGTCAGT
Source organism: Actinomycetota bacterium (assembly GCA_046082705.1). Taxonomy (GTDB): domain Bacteria; phylum Actinomycetota; class Acidimicrobiia; order Acidimicrobiales; family Ilumatobacteraceae; genus F1-20-MAGs119. The sequence continues at coordinate 3,663 of JBJTYJ010000123.1, forward strand.
CGATGCGGCGCATTTCGGCGCGATAGCGCGCCGTCTTGTGCACGTACGACTTCACTCCCATGGCGACGACGTCCATCTTGGCCCGACCTTCCTTGATCACCGCGGGAGCGCCGACTGCGAGTGCGCCCGTTGGCACCTCGAGGCCGTTCAGCACGACGGCATTTGCCGCGACGATAGAACCGGTTCGCACCACGACCTGATGAAGCACGATCGCGCCATTCGACACCTGTGCGCGATCTTCGACCGTGCAGCCCTCGAGGTGCACGATGTGGCCGATGATGCACTCATCGCCGACGATCGTCGGGTATATCGGCGTGGTGTGAAGAACGCTTCCGTCTTGAATCGAAGTGTTTGATCCGATCCTGATGTACCCGTCATCGCCTCGCAGAACGGCTCCGGGCCAGATGCTCGATCCGGCACCGATCGTGACACTGCCGATGATCGTCGCCTCGGGATGCACGAACGCCGTCGGGTCGATGTCGGGAACCTGGTCGCCAAGCGCGTAAACAGCCACGGGCTGACCATAGTCGCAGGGCGTTTCAGGCGTTAGCGTTGTGTCCCTATGTCGCGTCGCATCGAAATTGAACTCACGAGCAGCCGTCCGGACGGCACGTGGACCTGGCGGGCTGCCGGGGCACGCGAACCGAAGGGTGTTCTCGAGGGTGCGGTGTTGTCGGGTGGCGCAAAGGTTGGCGACGTATTGAAAGTGGAAGCGGATTTCGACATCGACGGAATCTCCATTCTTTCGATCGTCGCGGGCAAGGAACGTGTCGAGAAGTCGAATCGTCTCGAATTGTTGGCATCGGACACGCCGTTCAAGCCGGTCATCGAAACGAAGGCTCCGCGATCCGAACGTCCGCGTCGCGATGACAAGCGTCGCCCGCGCGGCGAGAAGGGCGATGGCCCGGCTGCGGGTGGCGATGATCGCAAGCGTCGCGGTCCGTTCACTCCTCCGCCCGAACTGCCGCAGCGCCCGAAGGCAAAGCGCCTGAAGCCGGGTCGCGCGCACCGCAGCGAGGTTCTCAACGCACTTCCCGAAGCGCAGCGCGCGATCGCCGAACGAGTCCTGCAAGGTGGCATTCCTGCCGTACGTGCCGCCGTTGCGGATCAGAACAAGGTGCTGGCAGCCGAGGGCAAGGAAGTGATTCCCGCCGACGGTCTCGTCACGATGGCCGAGAATCTTCTACCGAAGTTGCGCGTCGCCGAATGGCTCGACCGCGCCGACGCCGCCGTAGCCGACATTGATTCACTCGACCTGCGCGACCTGCGTTCCGTCGTCACGTCGGGCGACGATCCGGCTATCGCCCGCGACGAGTCCACTCGCGCGGTCGCTGCGAAGTTGAAGGAAGGCCTCGCGGCGCGACAGGAAAAGGATCACACCGAGTGGTTGTCCGATATCGATGCCGCTCTCGGAGTAGGTCGCGTGGTGCGCGCCTTGAAGCTGTCTTCACAGCCACCAAAGGCCGGCGCTCGCTTCCCTGCCGATCTCGCCACGCGCCTCGCCGCAGCCGCATCCGCCGCGCTCGAAGTCGATGCGCCCACCGATCGTTGGGTGGCCATGCTCGAGGCGGCGGCCTTTAGCCCCGTACGTTCGCAATTGAATGCTGCGGCCATTCCCGCGGTGGTCGCGCCCGAACTGCTTGCGTGCGTGACGCGGCTTGCGCCTGCGGTCCCCCAAGTGGCGGCAAAGTTCGGAGTCACGGTGGCGCCGGGTGCAGCAATGCCGCGGCCCTTGCGCCCCACACGTCCGGTCGACAAGAAGGGTGCCGACAAGAAAGGTGTGCCCCGTGGCGGCCGCCCGGGTCAGCGTCGGCCCAACAACCAAGATTCGCAGCCCGATACGAAAGCGAGCACAGAGAATGTCTGACATCGTCCAATACGAAAAGCGTGGCCGAATCGGCATCATCACGCTGAACCGACCCGAAGCTCGCAACGCCGTCAACGGCGATGTGGCCGCCGGTGTGGAAGCTGCCATCGACCAAATCGAAGCCGACGAGGAAGTGTGGGTGGCGGTCCTCACCGCGAACACTGCCGGACAGGAAAAGCCGGTGTTCTGTGCGGGTGCCGACTTGAAGGCAATCAATTCAGGAAATGCGGCCGCTCTCAACACCGAGCGCGGTGGGTTTGCGGGACTCACATACCGTGATCGGCGCAAGCCGATCATCGTTGCAGTCGACGGTCTGGCCACGGCCGGAGGTTGTGAGATCGTTCTGTCGTGTGACCTCGTTGTCGCTTCGAACCGATCGGCGTTTGGTCTTGCCGAAGTGAAGCGCAACCTCATTGCCGGGGCCGGCGGATTGTTCCGCCTCCCGCGTGCCATCGGGCAGGCATCGGCGATGGAGATCATCCTCACGGGCGAACCCCTTGCCGCCCAGCGCGCGTACGAGTTAGGCCTCGTCAACCATTGCGTGGCGCCCGATCAGGTGATGACGACCGCACTTGCTCTCGCCGACAAGATTTGCGCGGCAGCACCATTGGCAGTGTGGGCAAGCCGCAAGGTCGTGTTGGCGTCCGCATACGAAAGCGATGAGAACCTCATCAAGATGACCAACGCCGAGTTCGGCGGCATCATGGCGTCCGAAGACACCAAGGAAGGCCTCACTGCCTTCATCGAAAAGCGCACGCCGAACTGGAAGGGCCGCTAGGCCTCTTCGGCTTCTCGCCTAGTGCAGCAGCACTTGAGCGGGCAGTCTGGCTTCTTCGAAGAGGTTCTTCGTCTGCCTGTCACCTGGCAACGCAAGACCCCGCAGTGCGGCAGTCGAACCAAGAACGGCGCGTGCATCCTCGATAACGACGGCGGAGTCGGCCGGGTCGCCCGAGAGGCTGTGCAAAACCGCCGCGCCATCGACAACGGTCACCACAGCACTCGACGAGCCGTGCCGCACTGCGGTGCTGGTCGAGCCGGGGTGGTCACGCAGAATCGCAACCAACCAGGTGTAGGTGCCGATCCCCCGTTGTCCCGTTCGCGATTCGGCGTACGCGGCAACGATCGACTCGATGGAAGTGTCGGTCATTTGGCGAGCCTGTTCTTCACTGCCTGAATCACAAGGCGGCGTCGCCGATGCGATTGCTCGTAGGCACCAATGGCCCTGACCGCATCATCGTCACAACGCTCGATCATGTCGACGACGTCCCCCGAGCTCAGCAACGCCCACTGGGAGACGGGCAATGGCAAGGCGTCGTCGGAAGGCGCACCCACGTCACCGTCTCGAACTTCGGACGGTCCCGGCACCGTGCTCGGCGGAGCATGCGGAGACACCGATGCGGAGCCACGCGTCTTGCCGGTCATGCCCCGAAGTGCGGTGTCGACGACAAGTTTGCCGATCGCATGGGAATTACGTACATGGCGCACAATCGTGCGAGCAACTTTGGCGGGATCGACGGGGATGGTCATTGTGGCAACACAAAGAGAGCCGTGTCAGCGGGCAAAGATGTGACAGTCGTCGTCGCCGACCGGACAGTTCGGTGCCGCGCGCCGCACGAGGAGGAAGC
>JBJTYJ010000124.1:0-2652 GCA_046082705.1 Actinomycetota bacterium
CACCATGCGACTCATCGCCACGACGTCGTCGGGGGTTGCGGGCTCGTTTGCCGCTCCACGGTCGCCCATCACGTAGGCGCGCAACGCACCGTGGGGAATTTGCGTTGCAAAGTCGATGACGTGCGGCGTCGACTCGAGTACACCGAGGTACTCCTCGAACGATTCCCAACCCCATGTGATGCCCTCGGTCATTGCCGAACCCGGAATGTCCTCGACGCCTTCCATCAGCGCAATCAACCAGTCGTGTCGATCGGGTGCGGCCGGTGCGAATCCGACTCCGCAGTTGCCCATGACGACGGTGGTGACCCCGTGCCAACTGCTCGGTGTCATCCACGGGTCCCACGTTGCCTGTGCGTCGTAGTGAGTGTGCACATCGACCCAGCCCGGGGTGACGAGTCGACCGTCGGCCTCTATCACCCGAGCTGCATGTGCGGTGCCGAGTGTTCCGGCCTTTGCAACATCGGTGATGCGACCGTTCGCAAAGGCAACGTCGGCCTCGCGTGCCGGCGCACCCGTGCCATCGACGAGGTGTGCATTGCGGATGACTGTCGTATCACTGCCGGGCATGTGCCCACATTAGGTGCGCTCAGCAGGCGATGGCACCGAGAACGGTGTCGTGCAGAAGTCCGTTCGTCGACACGGCCGAGCCGTTGCGGAAAGAACTTCCTCCGAGCCTGTCGGTGATGCGACCACCCGCCTCGGTGACGATGGGCCACAACGCAGCGGTGTCGTAGGGCTCGAGGCCGATCGCATCGACGGCTGCGTCGATCGCCCCTTCGGCAACGAGCATGTGCTGCCAGAAGTCTCCGAATCCACGCGCTCGGTACGCGTTGCGCCCCAGGTCGACAACGCGCTGGTAGCCACCGATCGCTTCCCACCCCGTATTGGGTGTCGTGCTCACCTGGGCCTCGTCGAGACGCGCAACGGTGCTGACGCGCAATGGACCACGGCGGTTGAACGCACCGACACCGATTGCGCCGTGCCAACGCGCATCGATGGCGGGCGCACTGACGACGCCGAGAACGGGCATGTCGTTCGGGTCGAGGAGCGCGATGAGCGTTGCCCAGACGGGAACGCCACGTGCGTAGTTGCTGGTGCCGTCGATGGGGTCGAGTACCCACGTCCAGCGGGGGCCGCCCACCGCGCCACGTTCCCCGAACTCTTCGCCGAAGACTGCATCGTCGGGGCGGAAGTGTGCGATCGCGTCGGTCAACACCTCTTCGGTGCGGCGGTCGAGTTCCGTCACCTCGGTGCGGTTCGCCTTCCAGTCGACGGTGAATCCGCGGTCGTGAAACGGCTGGAGCGTGGTGGCGTCGGCGAGGTCGGCGAGGCTGAGGGCGAACTCCATCTCGGCCGACAGGTCGACGTTGCGAATTGTCATGATTCGCCGCGCAAAAAGTCGGGTGGACGCTTTTCGACGAGGGCGTTCAAACCTTCCGCGGCATCGGGACCGAGGAAGTTGAGCATCTCGTAGGCGAGGCTGGCCTCGAAGTTCGGCAACGACTGACGCAGCCAGTGGTTCAACGAACGTTTGGTGAATCGCACCGCATCGCGCGGGCCGGCTGCAACCTTCTGCGCCGCGGCGAGCGCGGTCGGCAACACATCGGCGGCGGGCACCGCGCGTGTGACGAGACCGATGCGTGCGGCCTCGCGACCATCGAGAAAGTCGGCGGTCATGAGGTACCACTTCGCCTGTGCCATGCCGCACAACAGCGGCCAGATCGCAACCGCGTGATCGCCCGCGGCGACTCCGAGCCGAATGTGCCCGTCGGTGATGCGTGCGTCTTCGTTGATGATGCTGATGTCGGCCATCAGTGCCACGGCAAGACCCGCTCCAACCGCGACGCCGTTGATGGCGGAGATGATCGGGGTGTCACAGTCGATCATCGTGCGAACGATGTCGCCGGCCTCGCGCATCACTTTCATCGTTTGCGAGTAGTCACCGACCTGTTCCTTGATCCACTGCAGGTCGCCACCCGCACTGAATGCTTTGCCCGCGCCGGTCACGACCACCGCACGAATCGTCGGATCGTCGTCGATGTCGCGAAAGATGCGGGAAAGCTCGCGGTGCATGTTTGCATCGGTCGCGTTCAGCTTCTCGGGGTTCGACAGCGTGATCAGCAGAACGCCGTTGTCGTGGGCCTCGAAGGAAAGGCTGTTGTACGACGAATAGCGGGCAAGATCGGGCGCTGTCACGCAGACGACGCTAGGCGATTCAGCGGGCGGCGGCGGCGCGGATTGCGTCGGCAATGCCCGTGGCATCGAGGCCGAGTTCGGCGAGGATCGCATCGGGCTTGGCCTGTGCGATGAAACGCGTCGGGACACCCATCGTGTGAACGCGCGGCATCGTGCCGCCCGCAGTCGCGATGTGGGTCTCGATGTGTTGTGCGATGGCGGCACCCACGCCGCCTTCGACGATGCCGTCTTCGAGGGTGATGACCACGTCGGCTGCTGCCGCCGCGCCGATCATCGCTGGGTCGAGCGGCTGGCACGAGCGCACGTCCCACACGTCGACGTTTGCATCGGCACCGATCGACTCGACGGCCTTCAACGCGTTGCCCACCAGTTTGCCGATTGCGAGGACGGCAACTTTCGCACCCGTTGCCGACTGCGACACCAAATGACGTGCGGCAAGGCCCGCACCGACGTTGG
>JBJTYJ010000125.1:0-2733 GCA_046082705.1 Actinomycetota bacterium
CCCTTGATGTCGGCGTCGCTGCCGGCGCCCTCGATGATGGTCGTCTCGTCCTTGGTGATGACGACCTTCTTGGCGCGGCCGAGCAGGTCGAGGGTGACGTTCTCGAGCTTGAGGCCGACTTCCTAGCTGATGACCTGACCACCGGTGAGGATGGCCATGTCCTGGAGCATCGCCTTGCGGCGATCGCCGAAGCCCGGGGCCTTCACCGCTGCGCTCTTGAACGTGCCGCGGATCTTGTTGACGACGAGCGTTGCGAGTGCTTCGCCTTCGACGTCTTCGGCGATGATGATGAGCGGGCGACCACCCTGCATCACCTTTTCGAGGACGGGGAGCATGTCACGAACGTTCGTGATCTTCGACGACACGAAGAGGATGTACGGATCGTCGAGCGATGCCTCCATGCGATCGGCGTCGGTGACGAAGTAGGGCGAGATGTAGCCCTTGTCGAAGCGCATGCCTTCGACGAGGTCCATTTCCATGCCGAACGTTTGCGACTCTTCGACGGTGATGACGCCGTCCTTGCCGACCTTGTCGATGGCTTCGGAGATCATGTTTCCGATTTCCTGGTCGGCGGCCGAGATGGCAGCGACCTGGGCGATCTGCTCTTTCGAGTCGACTTCCTTGGCCAGTGCCTTGATGCTGGCGATTGCCGCCTCGACGGCGGCTTCGATGCCCTTCTTCAGGCTCATCGGGTTCGCACCGGCTGCAACGTTGCGCAGACCTTCGCGGACCATGTTCCACGCCAGCACCGTTGCGGTGGTGGTGCCGTCACCGGCCACGTCGTCGGTCTTCTTTGCGACTTCCTTGACGAGCTCGGCGCCGATCTTCTCGTACGGGTCCTCGAGCTCGATTTCCTTTGCGATCGACACGCCGTCGTTCGTGATGGTGGGGGCGCCCCACTTCTTGTCGAGAACGACGTTGCGACCCTTTGGTCCGAGGGTGACACGGACGGCATCGGCCAACTTGTTCATGCCTGCTTCGAGGCCGCGACGGGCCTGCTCGTCGAAAGCGATGATCTTTGCCATGGTTCTCCTCCGAAAATTCGATGAGTGAAAAGCTCAATAATTGGGGTGTCTCGCACTCGTGGTCCGAGAGTGCTAGCACTCTAACGGGGTGAGTGCTAACCCGCCAACGCCTGCGCGGCCCCGATTCTTCGCCAGTTCTTGATCTTCTGACCCTCGCCGGACCGCGGACGTGGTCACAATTGCCCAATGAAAAGACGCCCAGGTTGGGCCCGTGCGGCTGCCGTCACCGCTCTCGTCTGTCTTGCAATCGTCCTCCCCGCCACGGCCCAGGCTGCGACCCGGCCGACCCTGACATGGAAGGTGACGGAACTGGCCACCTCAACCACCTACGCGACGAAAACGCTTCTGTCCACCAACTCGGGCGGTGCCCAAACGTGGAAGGCGTCGGGCGTCTGCTCGACAAGCGCGAAGAAAGTCGTCACGGGGTCCACGTCGGGCAAGTGCAGACTCACCGTCACGATCGCGTCGTACCGCGGCTACGCAGCCCGCAGCGCGACCAAGACACTTGCCGTCAATGCACCGATCACGACCGGTACCGCGGCCGGATGCACTTCGACGTACAAGTTCGTCGACATGTCGTCGGCCCCGGGTGCCGGCAGCCAGTACGCGAAGCCCAAGGTTTCTGCGTCGTGCAGCGGTGGAACCCTCACCGTCACCTCCAACGGAATGATCGGATACACCTTCGTCGCGAAGACTCCGAATGCTTTGCGCGAACAGACCTACACATGGAAGGTGACAACGTCGCCGAAGGTTGCTGCATCGGCAACGAGCATCAAGACGCAACTCGGCACCGTCGCGTTCACCGTCACCGGAATTCCGATCTTTGGACCGATGGAAGGTCCAGTTCCCCCGCAGGAAGCTTTCGGTGACCCCGTGTACAACAACCTGCTCGACACCTGCAAGGGCCACACCGGTTACAACGGCGACTACCACTACCACGCGATCCTCGCGATCAACTCGTGTTACCTCGACGAGACAATCATCGGTTACGCAAACGACGGATTCCCCATCTATTCGAACCCGGGATACACGTACGTGTCGGGCTACAAGATGACGGGCAATCCGAAGTCGAACTCATGGGATGCCTACACGTACCAAACGGGCGGAACGAACACGCTCGACGAGTGCAACGGACGCACCGATAACAACGGCAACTACCGTTACTACATCACCGAATTGTTCCCCTACATCATCGGTTGTTACAAGGGGACTCCAGCCACACAGGTCGGCAAGGCCGCCGCACCGATGCAAATGAGCGCGGTGACGAAGTCGTCGGCGTACTTCTGCGAGATCTAGCTCAGAACCCTCAGCCGCCCGCCGAATTCACTTGTCGCGTGCGGCTCAGCCGCCCGCCGAATTCACTTGTCGCGTGCGGCTCAGCCGCCCGCGACTGCCGGAATGATCGAGACGGTTTCGCTTGCGGGCACCGGGGTATCGAGGCCCTGCAGGTAACGCACGTCGTCGTCGGCCACGAACACGTTGACGAACTTGCGCAGCGCGCCGGTGTCATCGAACAGGCGCTCGCCGAAACCAGGGTGCTTCGCTTCGAGATTGCGCAACACGTCGTCCAGGGTTGCTCCGTCGACCTGGACGGTGGATGCTCCGCCCGAGATGGGGCGCATGGTGGTGGGGATGCGAACGGTTGCCATGCGCGTCACGCTATCGGCGGCACTTTGTCGCGCCACGGAGCCGCAGCCTCGAGCTGCGA
>JBJTYJ010000126.1:0-3829 GCA_046082705.1 Actinomycetota bacterium
CGATGATCGATCCGTCGTCGTTGCGGATCCGGGCTTCGACGCCACGAATGGGAAGACCCACCCAACCGGGGCGGCGCTCACCGTCGAAGCGGGTTGAGATGGTGATGAGGGTTTCGGTCATGCCGTAGCGCTCGAGGGGAATCACACCGGTGAGGTCTCTCAATTGTTCGAACACTGCAACAGGTAACGGCGCACTGCCAGAGACGATCGCTCGTGCTGATTTAAGCTGTCGAGCGCTGGCTGGTTCTCCAACGACGCGCGACCACACCGTCGGCACGCCGAAAAAGAGAGAGCCGCCGCGTGAAACGGTGCTTGCATACGACTCTGGCGTCGGCCGACCGGTGTGAGTGAGAACACAGCCGCGACGCAACGCACCAAGGACCCCGCGCACGAGGCCGTGAACATGGAACAACGGCAGCCCATGAACGAGATGGTCGTCACGAGTCCACCGCCATGCATCAGCCAACCCGTCGAGGCATGCGGCGATCGCTCGCGGCGGAATCTGAACGCCCTTCGGCGCGCCGGTCGTTCCGGACGTGTACATGATCAGGGCCGTTTCAGAAGGGTTGACGCGAGTCGTTGCCCCTGCACCTTTCGCATTGATCGGCACCCGTGGAAGGTTCACTTCCGGCCAGTCATCTGATCCACAAATAATGTCGGCGCCACTGTCACGCAAAATGTGCTCGCGTTCGACGACTCCCGAATCGTGTGCAATCGGGACAATCGGTACGCCTGCGCGAAGTCCTGCGACGACTGCGATCACGGTGTCAAGCTCGGCAGCGGCGCGAATCGCCATGACCTTCGCGCCACTGATCGCGCCTGACAGTCGGTCGGCTTGGTCAAGAAGATTCGCTGCCGATACGGATCTTTCTCCGACGGTGACGAAATCGGCGCGATCATCTCGGGCTCCGGCAACCTCAACGAGACCCGGAAGAAGTTCCGATAAGGGGTTCTGTTCTGTGTGGGTCATGATGCTGGAATCAGCTCCTTTGTTTGAAATCGGTGGCGACTCGAAATCCAATGTGCGAAGCCGAGTAGTACTCGGGTTGGGGAATCCTCGCGGACGGTCTGTAGCGCGAGCAGTAGTTTTCGGCGCAGAGGTGGGAGCCGCCCTTGAGCGTCATCGTGCGTCCACCCTGATGCAACGGGTCGGAAGGTGATGTACCGCCACAACATGCATCCGGGAAATGTCGATCCGAAAACTCGGTCGAGGTCCATTCCCAGACATTGCCGATCATGTCGTACAGACCGAGTTGATTCGGAGGAAACTCACCAACGGCCGATGTGCCCCCGCGGTTGCCCATAGTTGGCTTTGACGGAAATTCGCCCTGCCAATGGTTGGCCATGATCCGGCCGTTCGGACGAAGCTCGCTCCCCCAAGCAAAGGCTGTGTCGCTGTCCAATCCCGATCGCGCCGCAAATTCCCACTCAACTTCGGTCGGAAGCCTGACCTTTGCCCACTCGCAATACGCAAGGACATCGGGCAGCGCAACATGAACGACCGGGTGCTGGGGCTTGTCGATGATCGAGGTTCCGGGTCCGTGGGGTGCGTGCCAACAGGCACCTGCGACGAAAGCCCACCAGCTGCCTTCGGGAACCTCGCCCGACTCAGCCGGCGGTACGAAGACCGCACTTCCAGGGCCACGCATCGTGGGGTCCAAACCATGACTCACCGAGGATGGCAGTCTGCGTTCTGCAACCGTGACGTAATTCGTTGCAACGACAAAACGTCCGAATGCCAAGTTCGTGACCGGAGTCGCTCCAATGAAGAATCCGTCGACCTGGCGAATATGACTCGGAGCTTCCTCCGGATACGCGTCGTTGGAACCCATTCGGAAGCTCGCGCTTCGAACTTCGACGAGAGGTGTGTCAGTCAAGGTCCAAGCCGAGTTTGATCGCGGCCTCAAGTGCCTGCGGTCCCTCATCGGGTGCGAATTCTCCCGGTTCGTACGTCACGTCGAGGATGCAACCGGTAAAGGGATAGGCGCCGTGTTCGTGGTAGATCTCCCACGAGACGGGCGAACGTCGGTCGGCTCCAATGTCGATGCCTTCCCACGGCAGGAAGCTGAATGGTTGTACGAAGCCCGGCTGCTGCGGATGTTGAACCCCGTCAACTTTCATCGCGACACGCCATTGGCGCTTGCCCGGTGCTTCGACTTGAACAGTGAAAGTGTGCGATGAGTCGCCCAACGCCACAGGCTCGAGGTGCGTCATCTTTCCGTTGCAATTGGCATCGAAGTGCAGCTTCCCATCGCGTACGAAGATGACATAGCCCAGATGCTGGCCACCGTGGGCGAGAACAATGCCTTCGTCGCCGCGTCGATAATCCCAATTGACGACGATGTCGAAGGATCGACCGACCGTCAGTCGCGCCGACCGAACTCGCTCGAGAGTCGGAGTTCCGGGAACCAGCCTGACGCGGTGCGCATAGGGCTCTTCGTAAGGGGACTTTCGGATGTGCTCCGACCTGAACCCATCGGCAAGCGGATAGACCTGATTTTCTTTCGCTGCCTCTTCCCAAGCTGCGACCAGCTCTCGAACCTTGTCGGGATATTGATCCGAAACGTCGTTCAATTGATTGAAGTCGTTCTCGGCATCAAACAGCTGCCAATGGTCCTTCTTGAACGATGTACGTGCGTCGTGCGTCGTGACAACTTCCCAGCCGTCACGATAGAAGGCGCGGTTGCCGATGCACTCCCAATGTTGTTCTGTGTGCTTTGTTGGACTGACGGGATCGCCAATCGACTCGGCAAAACTGACGCCGTGAAGTGGCTCAGCCGCAACACCGTGACGAGTCGTCGGTGGGACAACACCAATCAAGTCTGCAATCGTCGGCATGATGTCGGTGATGTGCATGAATTGACGCCTGAAAACATCGCCGCGGGATGAAATCTTGTCGGGCCACGACAAGACGAACGGAACGGTGTGGCCACCCCTCATTGTCGTGATCTTGTACAACCTGAACGGGGTGTTGCACGCCATCGCCCAACCACGTGGATAGTGAGGCCACGTCGTTGGACCACCGATTGCTTCGAGATTCTCGAAGTCTTCGGGCGCATGATCGCCGTGGCCTCCGGGCGTCGAACTGCTGTTCGAGAAGTAGGCGCGGGTACCGGTTGCATTCCCCTCGCGCGATGCACCGTTGTCGCTGGTGAAGACGAAGATCGTGTTGTCCAATTCACCCAGTTCACGTACGGCGTCAACCACTCGACCGACTGATTGATCGACATTGTCGACCATGCCGGCATATACCTCCATGTACTTGGCATAGAGCCGCTGTTGTTCCGGTGACAATTCGTCCCATGCGGAAACTTCGTGACCGGCCTCACTATTGCGTGGCGGCAAATGTGCATCAGGCGGAACAATGTTGAGTTCTCTCTGCCGGGCGAGTCGCTGTTCGCGAATGACGTCCCAGCCGCGGTCGTAGACACCCTTGTATTTCTGGATGTCTGACTGCTTTGCGTGAAGAGGTGCGTGCACGGCGCCATGAGCGAAGTAGAGGAAGAATGGCTTGACAGGATTCGCGCTCTTCACTTCACGGATCATCCTGACGGCCCGGTCAGTCAGGTCGTCGGTCAGGTAATAGTCGTCGGGGTAGCGATCAACATGCACAACGCTGTTGCCCTCATAGAGACGATGGGGATGCCAGAAGTTGGTCAGGGCCTCAAGAAAGCCGTAGTACTGCTCGAAGCCGCGCTGCAGCGGCCACGAGTGTTTGTCGCCGGCCTCCGAATAGTCGGCGTCCTTGCAGAGGTGCCACTTCCCCACCATCAAGGTCGAGTAGCCGTTGTCGCGAAGCATCTCTGCCATCGTCGGCTGGTTGCGTGGC
>JBJTYJ010000127.1:0-4950 GCA_046082705.1 Actinomycetota bacterium
ACGCACGCCGTTCAAACAGCTGTGCGCTGACGGTCGAGCCAGCCGAGAAGAATTGCCAGCGCACGCGGGTCGTGACGCAGACGATGGCCGGCACCCGGAATGACGCGTAGTTCGGCAGCACCGTGTGCCTGCGCGAGAACACGTGCATCGGCCGCGGGAACGCTTTCATCGTCGTCGCCGTGCAGAACGAGCAAGGGTCGCGGGGCAAAGCGTCGCGCCGCATCGATGGGACGAAAGCGGCGTAGTTCGCGTGTCCACTCGTCGAAATTCGGCGGGAAACCCGCCCGACGAATGGCTCCGATCTCGCGTGCGTGTTCGAGGAAACGCCGGGGCTGCTCGGCCCAGTCGTCGAAGTCGGCGCGACCACTGAGCGACGCGCAACCGACCACTCGTGGATCATCGGCGGCAACACACAGAGCAATCGATGCGCCGGTGTTGGTGCCGACCAACCACACGCCGTCGACGTTGCCGACCTTGACCAGGTGGTCGACCGCCGCGCGCAGGTCGTCGACCCACCCCTGCAGGGAGAAATCACCCTCGCTCGCGCCGCAACCACGGAACGTGAATGTGAGCGATGCGTAACCAACCTCGTTCGCGATGCGGTCGATGAGCTGCGGAAAAGTTCCCGCCGACTGTCGCGCATCGAGCGGGCCGATCGGAAAGCCGTGACAGAGAATCAATCCTCGCAACGGCCCGAGAACACCGTTCGGACGCGCGTAGTAACTGGCAAGGCGCAATCCACCCGACAGGAACGAGTCGTTGCTCGCCATCGTCGAGACGGGAGCTTCGTCCCTGGCGGCCATGATCAGGCGCGGGGCTTGCGGTGCCGACGCGACGCACCCGGCGTGGCGAGCGTGTAGCCGCGGTTGCGCGCCTCGGCGAGCGTGTCGGGACCGAAACACAGTCCGACTTCGTTGGTAACGATGTCGTCGATGACCGACTCGTCGGTCCACGAGTCGAGGTCGTAGACGAGCTGGGTCCTCTTGTCACCGAGGAAGCGAGTGTGCTCGAACCGTCCGGGGCGCTCCATGTGACCAAGAGTAGCGGCAGTAGGCTCGCGCGCATGGGTCTGCGCCGTAGCGAGATCGACGCACGTCTTGCAGAACTTGCCGCAGTCGACGTGCAACTCGCCGACCGCGCAAAGGCCAACGCCGCCCGCTACCGCGCCGAGCACGGCATCTCCGACGAGCCCTACGAATTTCCCACCTACCGGTCGGCGGAAGAAAAGAAGGTGTGGGTCCACAAGTGGTGGGTGCGGCCGTTCCGCTTCTTCTACCGCCACTTGCCGGTCGGCGTCAGGTCGCGCATCAAGCGGGTTGCGACATGAAAGTCGTGCGGGCCGGCGGACTCGTCGGAATTGTCCCTGACCATTGCACACTGCGGCGTGGTGCGCGGCGCACCGTCGCGAAATTCGCCGCAGAGACACGTGCCGACTTCGTCTATGGCGACTCGCTACACACCACCGACGATCGTCACGAGGAACCGTTCCAGGTGTTGCGGCCGGGCTGGTCGCCCGAACGACTGCGCGGCCACAACTACGTGGGTGACGTCGTGTTTGCCACCGAGGCGGTTGTCACCAAGGCCGGTGGTGCGGAGTTTCTCGCCGCCCTGTCGGCCCACGATCGGTCGCTGCGACTGTCCGAACATGCGGAACGGCACGAACGTATCCCTGAGTTTCTGTACGTCGCCGACTGGCGCCATGCCGCCCCACGAGCCGACGTCGTAGCGGTGCGCGAGCATTGCCAGCGCGTCGGCATCACGGCCACGTGCGACGCCGACAACGGATCCGCGGTTCGGGTACGGCGCACGCTTGCTTCCCAACCGCGAGTCGCCGTCGTCGTGCCGACACGCGGCACCCGCGCCGAGGTGTTCGGCAGCGACCGCGTTCTTGCGGCCGGCGCAATTGCGTCGATGCGTGCAACGAGCACGTATCCGCACCTCGAATTCATCGCGGTGCTCGACCACGACACACCCGCCGATGCGCGGCGCGAGATCGAGACCGCGGGCGGCGATGCGCTCACGTGCATCGACTACGACAGACCCTTCAACTTCGCGGAGAAGGTGAACATTGCGGCGGTTCATACCGACGCCGATTACCTGTTGTTCCTGAACGACGACACGGAAATCGTCTCGCCCGACATCGTCGAAACGATGCTTTCGTACTTCGAGGATCCGGGCATCGGCCTCGTTGGCCCTATCCTTCTCTATGAAGACGGCACCATCCAAAGTGCGGGGCACTTCTTCAACCCGGTCCCCTACGACTACTACCGCGGCCACCCGGCCGATATTTCCGGTGCGTCGAACATGTTGCGCGTTGCGCGCGAGGTGTCGTCGGTGATCGCCGCGTGCGCACTCACCCCGCGGGGGCTCTTCGAACAAGTCGGCGGACTGTGCACGAAGTTCCCCGGCAACTACAACGACATCGACTACGCGTTGAAGTTGCGCATGGTCGGCAAGCGCACGATCTGGACACCACTGGCCGCATGCCATCACTTCGAATCGAAGACCCGTGAACCGGTGATGAAGCCCGCCGACGTTGCGGAGCTTGGCGCACGTTGGCGCGACGTGCTCGAGCGCGATCCGTACGCGCACCCGGCGCTGCAGCGCTACCAGTTCGTGTGGAAGTCGAACCGTCCCGGTCAGAGGTCGGTCGACGAGGCCGTCGGCCCCACGGCGCCGATCGCATCGAAGTAAGCGAGGTGCGCACGAACCACGTGCACGACATCGACGTCGTCGAGCAACTCGACGCCCGACTTCTCGGCCTCCGCCAACAGGTACGCAGACAATTGATCTTCCGAGATCAACAACAGGTCGGCGATGTCCTGGCGCTTGTCGACGGCACGATCGGGTTGCAGGCCCTGCGCGTGCAGCCAGCGCAAGTGCAACGACAACATGGCCTGCAGTTCGTCGGGAGTGAGTCGTGTCTGCGTGACCTCGGGTAGTCGATCGGCGACGAAGTCGGCAGCTTGATCGAGGTCGTAAACGGCACGAGGCGCAACGGCATCAAGCCGTCGCGCCTCGCGACCAATGACGATTGCAGCGATTGCGAGAACGCAGACCGCCGCCGCGGCGATGAAGACGCCGGTGATCAAATTCCGATCCGCTGAGCCAAGAGCTCGCGGTGGTAGGTCGGGTCACCGAACATCAGCTCGCTCGACTTCGCACGCTTGAAGTAGAGGTGTGCCGGGTGTTCCCAGGTGAAGCCGATGCCGCCGTGGATCTGGATGTTCTCGGCAGTGGCGTGGAAGTACGCCTCCGAGCAGTACGCCTTGGCGAGCGAGGCGACCGACGGGAGTTCGTCGTTCATCTCCGCTGCGCACCACATGCCGTAGTACGCAGCCGACTTTGCCGACTCGACTTCGAGCAGCATGTCCGCACACTTGTGCTTGATCGCCTGGAACGAACCAATCGGACGACCGAACTGCACGCGAACCTTCGCGTACTCGACGGCCATCTCGAGAACCTTCTGCGCACCGCCAACCTGTTCGGCAGCGAGACCGATCGACACGAGGTCCATCACCTTCGACAGGATGTTCCATCCCTTGCCCTCTTCGCCGATCAGCGTGGCGGGCGTGTTGTTGAAGTCGAGCTTGGCCTGCTTGCGCGTCTGGTCCATCGTCGAGAGTTGCGTACGGGTGAGACCCGCTGCGCCACCGTCGACTGCGAACAAGCTGACGCCCTTGCCGGTGCGTGCCGCAACGATGATGAGCGATGCAACGTGGCCGTCAATGACGAACGACTTGGCGCCCGACAGCTTCCAGTCGGAACCCGAGCCGGTTGCCGACATCTGAACGCCTGCTTCGTCCCACTTGCCCGACGGCTCGGCCGTTGCGAGCGTCGCGATGGTGGTGCCGGCGGCGATGCCGGGAAGGTGTGCCTTCTTCGCTGCATCGTCGCCGCTGTGCAACAGCGTGTTGGCGGCGAGCACGACCGTCGAGAAATACGGTGCGCACAGAAGCGCGCGACCCATCTCTTCGAGAACGACACCGAGCTCGACGTACGAGTAACCCGAACCGCCGTACTCCTCGGGAATGTGCAGACCCTGAAGACCCATCTGCTCACCCATCTGGCTCCACACCGCGGCGTCGTAGCCCTGGTCGGTTTCCATCTGATGGCGCACGGCCTCTTCGGCGGACTTGGCCTCGAGGAAGGCCCGGACTGTTTTGCGGAGCTCTTCCTGCTCCTCACTGAATGCAAAGTTCATGCCGAGATCCTGCCCTGCTCGAGGCCCGGACCGCAACGGCAAGTATGTACAGATGTGTACACACTCATCGTCCTTGGCGGCTAGCCTGCCCCACGTGGCGCAAGCGAAGGTCGGAACGCGGGAACTCCGGGCCAATCTGGCCACGGCCCTGCGCCGAGCCGCCGCAGGCGAACGCGTCATCGTCACCGAATCGGGCCGGCCCGTCGCCCAGTTGGGTCCGGTTGATGCGCCTGCCGGCACCACGATGGACGAACTGGTCGCGCGCGGCTTGGTTGTGCCTCCCCGACGCGCGCCGCGCGAGCGCGCAGCGTCGCTGCCCCCGGCAATCGACATCCACAGCGGAATGCGCTTCGACCAGATCGTGCGGGATCTTCGGTGACGATCGTTCTCGACACGACGGCACTGCTTGCTTTGCACGTGTCGTGCGCACAACGCCAGGTTGTCATCGACGCGATGAACGACGACCACACGTGGTGTGCATCGGCGATGGCGCTCGCCGAGTGCCTCGCCGGAATCGATCGAATGACCGAAGAACCGGTTCTTCGCGACGAGTTGGAAGATTCGTTGCGTCGCACGTGGGACTACATCCACGTCGTGCCCGTCGACCAACGGTGCATCGACGAAGCGTCCCTCATTTCGCGGGCACAGCCCGTGTCGCTCGGGAAGGCGCTGCACCTCGCTGCCGTGCAGCGTCTTCCCGGGCCGTTGTCGCTCGCCACGTTCGACCCGGGCCAGATCACCGTCGC
>JBJTYJ010000128.1:0-5097 GCA_046082705.1 Actinomycetota bacterium
TCGCTCGGTGGTCTGAAGCCAGCGTTCGTGAAGGAAGGGTCGATCACGGCGGGCAACGCATCGCAGATCAGCGATGGGGGCAGTGCCGTCATCGTGATGGGCAAGAGGGCCGCCGAAGCCTGCGGTGTCAACCCGCTCGGCGAAGTCGTGTCGTACGGGCTCGTTGCCGGACCCGACAACATCTCGCTTCTCCACCAGCCCAGTCGCGCAATCCAAACCGCACTCGCGAAGGTCGGCAAGAAAGTCTCCGACCTCGACCTCTTCGAACTCAACGAGGCATTCGCTGCCGTCGGCATCGCATCGATGAAGGAGCTCGGCATCACCGACGAGATCACCAACGTGAACGGCGGCGCAATCGCACTCGGTCATCCCATCGGCATGAGCGGCAACCGCATCACCCTGCACCTCCTCCACGAACTTCGTCGCCGCGGCGGCGGTATGGGTGCAGCCGCATTGTGCGGTGGCGGCGGCCAGGGCGACGCGATCATTGTCCGCTCGCTCTAGGTCACTTCTTGTCCGCCTCATCGGCGCCACGATCATCGGCGTCGGTGGTGGCCTGCTCGCGGCCCTGTTTCTCGGGTCGTTGAACTGGGCGACAACGACACGCACCGACATCGACTGGCTCATCTGGCTGTTGCCCATCGGAGGCCTCGTCGTTGGTTTGCTCTATCACCGGTTCGGCCAGCCGATTGCGGGCGGCACGAGCCTCGTTCTCGACGCAGCCCACGTTCCTGACGGCGAGATACCCGCGCGCATGGCGCCGATGATCTGGTCGGGCAGCGTTGCATCTCACTTGGTCGGTGCCAGCGTCGGCCGCGAAGGTGCAGCGGTACAGATTGTCGCCAGTGTCACCGATGAAAGCGCGCGACGCTTCCGCGTCGACAGAGAGTCACGCGCCGCATTGCTCGTGTGTGCCGTGGCTGCGGCATTCGGCGGGCTCTTCGGGGTTCCCGCGGCCGGTGGGTTGTTCGCCTTCGAAGTACAACGCGAGTCGCATCGACACGTTTCCGTCCTGCCGTTCGCAGTCGCATCGAGCATCATCGCGCATGCCACCGCTGGCGCCGTGGGCATCGAGCATCATCATCCGTTTCGCACCGACGCGCTCAATCTCGACTGGCCACACCTGTGGCGTTACGTCGTTGCGGGCATCTTCTTCGGTGTCGTTGCCGCCACTTTCATCGCCCTCGAACACGGTGCAAAACGCGCCTTCGCACGCACGATCTCGTGGGCGCCGGCCCGGCCGGTTGTCGGTGGTCTGTGCGTGCTCGGTCTCGTGGCACTTGCCGACTCGCGTGCGTATCTCGGCGTGTCGTTCAACCTCGTCGATGTCGCGCTCGCAGGGGCCGTCGGGGTCGTCGCCGTTGCCTTCCTCTGGAAGATGGTCTTCACCGCCGTTTCACTCGGCAGTGGCTTCGTGGGCGGCGAGATGCTGCCGCTCTTCGTGATCGGAGCCCTCGCCGGCGCTCAGTTCGCCCGCGTCACGGATGCTTCCGTACCGTTGTTCGCCGCACTCGGCCTTGTTGCCGTGTTTGCCGCTGCATCGAAGACCCCCCTCACGTGCATGGTGATCGGCATCGAGTTGTTCGGTTGGAACGGCCTGCCTGCCTACACCATCGTGTGCATCATCGCGGTGCTCGCCGGCGGACAGCGCAGCATCTACCCGGCGTCGCCGCTCGCGCGTCGTGATGACGTCGTGGCGTAGTTCTAGGCGGCGGTCTTCGCCGGGTAACGCGACCACTTGCCTGCATCGAAGTCGTACAACTTGCAGCCCGATGTCGTCGAGAGATAATCGCGCAGCCGCAACTTCTTCGTGATGGCGACACCCGGGAAACGCGACTCGATGGATCGCATCGCGTGCGGCAATCGGTAGAACGGGATGCGCATGTCGACGTGGTGCGGAACGTGCACGAAAATGTTGTGGAGGAAGAAATTGAACACCCGCGGAATCCGCAGGTTCGTGGTGCCTTCCATCTGACCGCGGAACTTGGTCCACTCGCGACGCGGGTACCACCGAATGTCAATGTTGACGTGTTGC
Source organism: Actinomycetota bacterium (assembly GCA_046082705.1). Taxonomy (GTDB): domain Bacteria; phylum Actinomycetota; class Acidimicrobiia; order Acidimicrobiales; family Ilumatobacteraceae; genus F1-20-MAGs119. The sequence continues at coordinate 2,036 of JBJTYJ010000128.1, forward strand.
ACGTAGACGACAAAGCCGATCATCCATGTGAAGAGCAGCCACGGAACCACGGCGACCTTCACGATCATCCATGTGATTCCGACGATGTCACCGTGCGCCCGCCAGCCGGCGTAGCCCACCGCGGCCGCCGCAATCGCCAGCAACAACGACATCACCCGACGCTCACGCGCGATGGTGCCGCCGAGCTTGCCCTCGGTGGTGAATCGCATCATCTTGTTCCACCACACGTTGCGTCCGTAGTAGAAGCCCGCACCCAACCATGACCATTCGAAGCGGTGACGCAAACGCGCGAAGCGCCCCATCGTCGACCACTCGTCGTTCGTCGCCGGATGCCACACGAAGTCCATGCCCTGCTTGACGGTGTGGCCGTGGTGAACACGGTTGTGGCCAAAGTCCCAAGCGGATTCCACGTGGGCCAATGGCAACAATGCCAACTTCGCCACGAACGCATTGAGTCGTTTCGAATCGAACAGAGCGTTGTGCGATGCATCGTGGCCGATGACGAAAATGCCGCTGATGCACAACCCGGTTGCCAGCCACAAGAGCGGCACCGCCCACCATGTGTCGACCGTGATCAGCGCGAAAAGCAAAACCGCGTAGATGGCGGCATCACGTGCGACGTACGACAGGCCGCGAACTGTGGAGCGCTTGTAGCACGCTTCGGGGATCCCCCGCAGGACGTCGATCAGTGCAGGTTGGTCGACTTTTGCGGCAGGGTTGGCAACAAGATCCGTCATTGACCCAACCTACAGGTCGGCGGCCTTCACGAAGTTGTCAGAGAGTGAACAGTTGGGAACGAACGGTTGTTGCACTAGTCACGTAGTTCGCGGCGGCCTTCGAGCGCACGGCCGAGAGTGAGTTCGTCGGCGTATTCGAGGTCACCGCCGACCGGTAGTCCCGTACCGATGCGTGTCACCTTGATGTCGAGAGTGCTCAACGCCCGCGCGAGGTACATCGCGGTGACGTCGCCCTCGATGGTGGGGTTCGTGCACACGATGACTTCGCGCACCGCCTCGGGCTCGAGCCGTGTCAACAGTTCGCGGATCTTCAGTTCTTCGGGTCCGATGCCGTCCATCGGGCTGATGGCACCCAGCAACACGTGATAGCGACCGCGGAAGACACCTGTCCTTTCGATGGCGATGATGTCGCGCGCCTCTTCGACCACACACAACGTCGATCCCTCGCGACGTGTGTCGGTGCAAATGGGACACAGGTTCTCGTCGGCGATGTTGAAACAGCGTTCGCAGAAACGCACACGCTTTTTCGCGATGACGATGGCCTCGGCCAAACGTGCAACGTCCCTATCGTCGGCCTTCAGCAAATGGAGTGCAATGCGCTGTGCCGACTTCGGGCCGACTCCCGGAAGCCTGCCGAGTTCGTCGATGAGTGCCTGCACCGGTGCGGTGTACGCACTCACTTGCCGTCACCCTCGTCGACCACCTTCGAGCCGGGAAAACTACGGTTGATGCGATCGAGCGCACTTTCAAAGGGAACCACCGGCATATCCGACAACTCGGTCGGGTCGATGTCGTCGTGGGGGATCTCGTCACTCGCGACTTTCGCGCGCGACGCGCGGGGTGCGGCAGCCGACCGGTCCTTCGGTGCATCGCCCACGTCGACGTTCAACCCCACCTTGCGGCCGGTCAACTTTTCGAATGCCGCCGCGACGGTGGCGGCGTGTTCGTTGCACTTGGCCTGGTGCACCGCGTTCGGGGCACTCAACACCACCGTGTCGGGCGTTGGCGACGACACGCTGCATGCGCTGTAGAGCGCCCGCACCAACGGCTTGAGCGACGTCAGTACCTGTGGCCACAGTTCAGCCGGAGTGCCCGCAGCACTCACGGCAACAGGTGCCGGTCCAGGTGCAGGTACCGGTGCGGGAGTTGGCGTTGGAACAGCTTCGTTTGTCGGCTTTTCCTGCGCCTTCGGTGCCGTGGGCTTCACCAACTTCGGCTCGGGTGCGGCGCGCGGCGTGTCGCTGGCCGGTCGCGCTGCGCCACCCAACTTCGCGCGACCCGTCGTGGGGTCGACAGGCGGCGGCGGTGTCGCGGGTGCAGCGGATGCACCGCCGGCGACGGCACGTTCGAGTCGCTCGATGCGCGCGATCAAACCCGACACGTCGCCCGAGTCACCGGGACTGCACAGTTTCATGAGCGATACTTCGAGCAACAGACGTGCGTCGGGTGCATGACGCATCTCGATGAGCGTGTCGCCGATGGCCTCCATCGATCGAACGATCGAACCGTTGCCCATGCGCTGCGCCCATACGGCCACGTGTTCGGCACGTTCGGCGGGCAGTTGCACAAGTTCGGGGGCCATCTGCGTGAGGAACGCCTCGCGCAAGTGACGCACGAGTTGGTCGCCGAGTGTGCGCGGGTCGCAGCCCTGTTGCACCGCAAAAGCAACGGCGGCAAGAGCGCGGCCGGGATCACCGTCGATGATCGCTTCGATGAACTCGTCGAGGTCGACGGCCTCTTCTGCAACGCCACCCGCCGCAACGACGAGCTCGAGCGCCGACAGCGTGTCGCGAGCGCTTCCCCCGCCCTGCACGAGAACCTGTTCGATCGCAGCGTCGGTGACTTCGAGGCCAGCATCGGCAACGACGAAACGCACATGCTCGGCGAGGTCGTGCATCGGCAGCAGATGGAACTGCAGGTGTTGGGTGCGACTGCGAATTGTTTCGCTGACCTTCTGTGGATCGGTGGTGGCAAGAACGAAAACGACGTGTGACGGTGGCTCTTCGAGGGTCTTCAGTAGCGCCGCCTCGGCGGGCTTGGACAACATGTGGACTTCGTCGAGAATGAACACGCGATGGCGGCCGGGACTACCCAGCCCCGCCCTGTCGATGAGGTCGCGCACGGCTTCGACACCGTTGTTACTGGCGGCATCGAGTTCGATGACGTCGTAACTGGTTCCGGCTTCGACGGCGAGACACGATGCACACGCACAGCACGGTTCGCCATCGACGGGTGATTCACAGTTCAGCACCTTGGCCAAAATGCGAGCGGTCGAGGTTTTTCCGGTGCCACGCGGCCCCGAGAAGAGATACGCCTGGCCTTCGC
>JBJTYJ010000129.1:0-5477 GCA_046082705.1 Actinomycetota bacterium
GAGGCACTTGCCGCCGACCTTGGTGCGGACCTCAGCATTGGCCCCGATCTCGTCACCTTGTCGGGCCTGGTGAAGCACGTTGACTTCGTGATGCCGGCACCCGGTGTACCCGAGTCGCACCCGCTTTTCGCGGTAGCCAACGACCTCGACCGCGAAGCGTTGTCGGAGATCGAGCTTGCCTATCGATGGGAGCAACAACGTGTGGGCAGGCCTCGTCCGATGATCGGCATCACGGGCACCGACGGCAAGACGACGACGACGCTTCTCGCTGCGGCAATGATCCGCGAATCGGGTCGCCGTGCCGCGGCCGTTGGCAACACCGAGACGCCCCTGATTGCGGCGCTCGATGATGACGTCGACGCGTTCGTCGTCGAATGCTCGAGCTTTCGGCTCGCTTTGACGCGCGATTTCCGCGTCGAGGCCGGAGCATGGCTGAACCTTGCCCCCGACCACCTCGACTGGCACCGCGACATGGTGTCGTATCGTGCGTCGAAGGCCCGCATCTGGGCCGCCGCGACTGCACAGGACGTTGCGGTCGCTCCGTCCGCTGATCCGATGATCGTCGACGCTGCGCGGAATACGCGGGCGCGGGTCGTGACATTCGGCTTCGACGCGGGTGACGCCTACGTGTGTACCGACGGCCGACTGTTCGCAGCCGGGGCGGAGATCATCGCCGCGGGCGGCATGCCGCGCGCCCTTCCGCACGACATCACCAACTCACTGGCGGCGGCAGCCACGGTCCTCGAATCCGGCAACGGTTCGCTGTCGGGCGTCGCCGCGGCTCTTGCAACGTTCAGGCCGTCGCACCACCGGATCGAATTCGTGGCCGAGTCGGCGGGTGTTGCCTGGTACGACGATTCGAAGGCAACGTCGCCGCATGCCGTCGCGACGGCCCTGCGCGCCTTCCCCTCGATCGTCCTCATCGCCGGCGGTCGCAACAAGGGTCTCGACCTTTCGGGAATCGCGCAGGTCGGTGCTTCGGTGAAGGCGGTCGTCGGCATCGGTGAGAGTGGGGAAGAGGTGGTGTCCCATTTCGGGGGACGCTGTCCCTCGGCTCTTGCCGCATCGATGGGCGAGGCCGTCGCGCTTGCCGGGTCGTTCGCCAACGCAGGGGACGTCGTCTTGCTGTCGCCCGGCTGCACCAGCTTCGACTGGTACCGCAATTACGAGGAGCGCGGACGGGACTTCGCCCGCCACGTGCTCGAGTTCATCGGGGGGCATCAATGACTTCCACCGGCAAACCTGCAAATCTCGACCCCGCAATGAAGGGGAACATGTCAGTTGCGGATCGCCGTCGCGCGACCCTCGAGCGCACGGGCATCGCGGCCAATCGCAAGCTCACATCCGGTCCGCCGCCGGCTGCCTTCTTCGGCATTCTTGCAATCACGATCCTTCTCGTCATGTTCGGTCTGGTGATGGTGCTCTCGGCATCGTCGGTGTCGATGCTGCACAGCCGCAACTCGCCGATGTACATCTTCAACAAGCAGCTGTTCTGGGCGGCCATCGGCGCATTCGTGATGTTCTTCACGTACCGCATGCCCTACATCGTGTGGAAGAAGTGGGCCCCCGCGATTTTTGGTGCGGGTGTCGTTGCGATGTTTCTTCCGTTCGTGCCGGGGTGGGGCGTCGAGGTGCGTGGCGCGCGCGCCTGGGTCGGCACCGGAGTGTTGGGTTTCCAGCCGTCCGAATTCCTGAAGATCGCGGTGTTGCTCGTTTGCGCAAAGGTGCTGTCCGAGCGGTTCCGCGAGGTTCACGACATGCGCCGCACGTTCTGGCCGGTCATCTTCTTCCTGGGCACCGCATGCATTCTCTGCGTGATGCAGAAAGACCTCGGTAGCGCGATCGTCTTCGCGGCGATCGTCTTCGGCGTGTTGTTCATCGCGGGAACGAAGGTGTCGGTCCTCGTCGGCGCGGGGATCTTGATGGGCGCGGCGGGCGTCGCGGAGGTGATGCGCCTCGACTACCGGCGCAACCGCTGGACCGCGTTCCTCAACCTTGATGAGACGAAACTCCACGACGGATACCAGGTGTACCAATCAATGATCAGCATCGCCAACGGCGGCATCACCGGCGTCGGAGTCGGTGAAGGTGCGGGCAAGTGGGGTTACGTCCCGCTCGCACACAGCGACTTCATCTTCGCCATCATCGCCGAGGAGTTCGGCCTTCTCGGAGTACTGGCGGTGCTCGGGATGTTCCTCGGGCTCGTTCTTTTCGGTATCCAAGCGGCTCTCGGGGCGAGAGACGTCTTTGGGGCCCTGATTGCTGGTGGAATTACCTCATGGTTCGCGGTTCAAGCCTTCATCAACATCGGTGGGGTCACTGCGACGATGCCGGTGACGGGTCTTACGTTGCCGTTCATTTCCTACGGAGGCAGTTCGCTCCTCGTGTCGATGGCGGCCGCGGGGCTGTTGCTGAACGTCGCACGCAACATGAAGTGAGCCCCTCGTGACGAGGGTCGTCATCACCGGCGGTGGCACGAGCGGGCATGTGCTTCCGGCGATCGCGATCGCCGAGATGCTCGAAGAGCGCGGCATCGCGGTGCACGACATTCATTTTGTGGGCACGGTGCGTGGTATCGACGGCCGGTTGTTGGGAGAAACCGAATACCCACACACACTCTTGCCCGTCACGGGACTCAAGCGGTCGTTGTCGCCTTCGGCAGTCGCTGCGAACGTTGGCATGGCCTCGCGTCTCGCTGCGGCACGACGCCGATGCACCGCACTGCTGCGTGAACTGCGACCCGACGTCGTCGTCTCGGTTGGTGGCTACGGCAGTCTCGCTGCGATGTCGGCTGCCCGTCGTCTGGGTATTCGCACGGTCGTCGTCTCCTACGATTCGCGACCCGGCCTCGCGGCACGCCGTCAGGCACGTCATGCCGACACCGTCACCGTTGCCGACCCGACATCGCCGCTCGATCCGGCGACGGTCACCGGCGCGCCCGTGCGTCGTGTCATACGGCAACTCGATCGTGGCGCCGAGCGCGCACGTTCACGGCAACTGCTCGGGCTACCGGCGGCCGGTTTCGTCGTTGGTGTCGTCGGCGGTTCGCTTGGTTCGGCCGTGTTGAACGACGCAGTCGTCGCGTTGGCGGCCGACGCACCCGAGGATCTCGGGGATGTCACGTGGTACCACGTCACCGGATCCCGCTTTGCCGAGGTTGAGGCGACGCGCGGTGGGGCAGGCCGGCGAATCGCAGTCGCGTATCAGTACGACATCGCGGCGCTGTATGCGGCGTGTGACCTGATGGTCACACGTGCGGGAGCCAGCACGATCGCCGAGCTTGCAACGGTCGGTGTTCCGGCGATCGTCGTGCCGTGGGCGGGCGCGGCCGAGAACCACCAAGAGCACAACGCCCGTCAACTGTCGACCATCGGAGCCGCGGTGTTGCTGGCCGAAGCGGAGCTCTCCGCGGCCCGCCTTGCCGATGAGGTACGCGCCCTGCGTGGCGACCCGGGTCGGCTCGAGCGCATGGGTCTTGCGGCGCGGGCGTTGGGCGACACCCATCGAGGGTCCGCTTTGGTCGACGCGATTCTCGGCGCGCAACACCCTGCGACGACCGATGCTGCGGCGCCGACGCTCGAAGCGCGGCGGCGGCTGCACGTCGTCGGTATCGGTGGGCCCGGAATGAGTGCGCTGGCGCGTGCATTGCACGGCGCGGGTCACGTCGTTTCGGGCAGCGACGTTCGAGAGAGCGACGTGGTCGCAGGACTACGTGAAGAGGGAATCACGGTGCACGTCGGCCACCGCGCGTCGTATGTGGACGGGTGCGACGCGGTGTGCGCCTCGTCGGGGGTGCCGGCCGACAACATCGAAATGGCTGCAGCTCGCGAACGTGGGATTCCCGCGCTCACCCGTGCCGGCATGCTTGCTGCCCTTTGCGAACGGGCGCCGACCATCGCCGTTGCGGGTACGCACGGCAAGACCTCGACGAGTGCGCTGCTCGCGCTGATGCTCGGCGGTGACTCCGGAGGCTGCGGTTTCGTGGTGGGCGGCGACGCGCCCGATCTGGGCACGAACGGCGCCTGGTCGGCAACGGGTCCGTTCGTCGTCGAAGCCGACGAGAGCGACGGCACCCCCGAGCAACTCCCCGTGACGGCCGCCGTGATCACCAATGTCGACGTCGATCATCTCGACCACTTCGGCACAACGGATGCGATCGCAGAAAGCTTCGGCCGTTTCGCTCACAACGTGTCGGGCCCGGTGGTTCTGTGCGCCGACGACACGGCACTCGCCACCCTCGCCGAAGAACTGCGTGCGGTTCGCCGACCGGTGCTGACCTACGGCGAGTCCGTCGATGCCGACGTGCGCGTGGCGAACATCGTCCAGTCCACTACGCATCTCACGTTCGACATCGAGGTGGCCGATCGCGCAGCGACTCTCTTCCCGGGCGGCAACCACGTTCAGGTGAATCTGCGCGCGCAGGGTCGCCACTACGCCTTGAATGCGACCGCCGCATTGGTGCTGGCGCTGCAACACGGTGCCCGACTCGATGCGTGTCTGGCCAGAATGGCGGCGTTCCGCGGCATCGGAAGGCGCTTCGAGGTTCGGGGGGAAGTCGCGGGCGCGGTACTTGTCGACGATTACGCGCACCTGCCGACCGAGATTGGCGCAGTGCTTGGTTCGACGCGCGTGGGCGGATTCGCCGCGCGCCGCCTCGTTGCGGTGTTCCAGCCGAACAGGTACCACCGTATGGCGGCGATGTCCGACCTATATCGCGACGCCTTCACCGCCGCAGACGTGGTGTTCGTGACAGACATCTACGCCTCGGGCACCACCCCCATCCCCGGAGTCACCGGACGACTCGTGGTCGACGCGGTTCTCGATGCCCACCCGACTGCCGACGTGCGCTGGTGTGCGACGCGAGGTGAACTCGTGGCGGCGGTGACCAACGAGTTGCGCGCAAACGACGTGTGCGTGTCTTTCGGTTGCGGGGACATCGAGACATTTCCGGACGAGGTTCTGGTCGAGGCCGATCTGCGGAGCATCACCGTCGATCTGCGCGAGGTTGGTCTCGATGTCACCGAAAACGCGGCAATGGGCGAGCGCACCACCTACAAGACGGGCGGATGCGCGCGTGTGCTCGTGACGGCGCACAACATCGACGAGCTCTTGGCGGTCGCGCGGCTGCACGGCGGGTCGCCCGCTCCCGTCATCGTGATGGGGCGTGGGAGCAACATGCTCGTCGCCGACGCCGGGTTCGCCGGACTGTGCGTGGTTCTGGGTGAGTTTGCAAGTGGAGTCGAGGTGGTCGACCGCACCGGCGATGCTGTGCTCGTGCGTGTGGGTGGCGCAACGCCCTTGCCAGTGGCGGCACGGCAACTCAGCGCCTTCGGAGTCGCAGGTTTCGAGTGGGCCGTCGGCGTGCCGGGAACGGTCGGCGGTGCCGTGCGAATGAACGCCGGCGGCCACGGTTCGGACATGATCGCTGCACTCGTCGACGTCGACGTGGTCGACATGCGAACGGGCAACCGAACACG
>JBJTYJ010000130.1:0-3919 GCA_046082705.1 Actinomycetota bacterium
GCGCAGCATGGGCGGCGGTCTGACCACCACGAATCGAGCTGACACCCGGCTCACCAGAATAGATACCACGGAAGTACCGGTCGACCAGATCGGCGGCGTTTCCCGAGCTGTTCAGTTCAATTTCCAACATGGGGCCTTCAACGTAACCGACCTCACCGGAGAGCATGTGCTGGTGAGTGAATCGACAACGGATCGGCGATCTCGGTCGAAAAAGTGTCCGCCAGAGCCGGGGTTCGGGCTCTGTAGGGAATGACACACAACAACAACACATTCCGTCGCTTTCTGGCCACCATCATCGCGGGCAGCGCGGGTGCATTTGCTCTGGCAGTTGCCCCGTTGCAGGCGTCCGCAAAGCCGATGACACAGGCACCCACCACGATCACGGGTCGTCTTGTCGATGCGCGCACCCGTCAGCCGCTGGCCGGCGTTCGCGTGATGAGCTACTCGTATGCCGACGGTTCACGAGCGATTGGTGTCAGCGATGCAGGCGGACACTTTTCACTGAATCGCGTGAACGGTGACGAGTTCGCGGTGTACGTGGCCCGTAGCGAACGTCACTGCGGAGGCACCGTGAAGGTTCTGGGCATTGCCGGAGCCCCACTGGATGCCATCGCCACCCGCCAGGAAAATGCGAACACTTTCACGGCCGGCGACAGGGGAACCATTGGCGTGTATCGCCATGGTTCAAGCCACTGTCCACAGGCCCGAGCGTGATCAGGCCTTGGTGAACTTGAGGTTCAGTTTCAGCGTGCCGAGCATGATGCCGGGCTGGTGCATCCAGTTGTTGGCCTCGCCGTATTCGATGTGCGAGATACGGTCAAGGAGAACGTTCCACGCGACCTGCTGTTCGACGCGCGAAAGGTTTGCACCGGGGCACACGCGCGGACCTGCCGAGAACGCGACGTGTCGCGTGACACCTTCGCGGTCGAGGTCGAGGTCGAATGGGCACTCGAACTCTTCGGGGTCGACGTTGGCCGCGGCAAAGCGCAGGTGAAGAAGCGAGCCCGCGGGTACGTGAACACCCTGAAACACTTCGTCCTGCGAGGTCATGCGGGTGGAAAGTCCGTGGGTTGGCGAACGCAGACGCATGCCTTCTTCGGTGAAAGCACGCACCTTGGTGCGGTCATTGCGCAGCATCTCGAACATGCCGGGACGTTCGCAGAGAAGCTGTGCCTGTTCTTCGAGTGCGTACTGGGTTGTCTCGAGGGCACCGATGATCATCGCGTAGACGACGCCGGCGATTTCCAGGTCGGTGAGCTTGCGGTCGAGTGCCTGGTATTGGACGTCGCCGAGGAACGAGATCATGTCGTCTTGCGGATTCGCGCGCTTGATGCGCACCTGCTCGTACACGTACTCCTGAAAACCCTGCAGACGGGCGATCATGTCTTTTGCCTGGTCGGGTGTGATCTCGTGCTTGAGACCCGTGCCATGCACGAAAGGAATGACGACGGCGTTACCCCATGCCTCGAGCTTGGGAATGTCCTCGAGGGGAAAGCCGAGGACCGTGGCGAACACTCGCTGCGGAAGTGGTCGGGCGAACTGACGAACGAAGTCGACTTCACCGTCGTCAATCCACTCGTCGATGAGGTCGTTGGCGAGTTTCGTGATCATCTCTCGGTGACGCATCGCGCCAGTGCCCACCCACGGGTCGGTGAGTTCCTTGCGATGCTTGATGTACAGCTCTTGCGTGGGACGCAGCGCCCCCATCGAGGCCTGCATGAGGTTGTGGTACAGCTCGTAGGTCTTCTCGGCGGTCAGACCTTCGTTCGCGTAATCGGTGATGCGCTTTTGGGTGAGGCTGGTGTAACGCTCGGTGTCCTTCACCACGCGCTGAACGTCGGCGTGCTTGGTCAGCACGTATGCATCGGTTCCGGGAGTGAGGCCACCACCGGGGATGCGCAGGACGGGGGCATCGCGGTGAAGGATCTCGTACATCTCGTACCAGTGCTCGGCGGCACCTTCACCGAACAGATCGACGTCGTCGAGGTTGACCGGGCACTTCATACGACTCAACTCGTGGTTGATGTGCCGTGGATAGGTCTCCATGTTGTTTCCCCCTTGCAGTCGAGATTAGTCGCAGGTGCCGGGGCGGCTCAGAGCCCGGGGAACTTGTAGACGATGTCACCGAAGGAATCAGCGGCGAAGAAATAGAGAAGGCGAAGGGGTTCGTCGCCCGTGTTCACCGACATGTGCTCGACGTTGCCGGGGATGAACACCGCATCGCCCCCAACAACGGGAGTCGATTCACCCTCGACAACGACTTCTCCCCTGCCACCGAGGAAGAAATACACCTCTGCCTGTTCGTGCGTGTGACCACGCGCCGGCCGCGGCGCACCGACGGGAACCTCGGCAATGCCGACAGTGAGCGCGTTCGTTGCCGTGCGGTCGGAACTAAAGAGCGTCCACCAGTCGACGTGGCCCGTCGTGTCGTCCTTCCACGATTCGGTTGGACAGTCGGCTGCCCGTCGAAAGACCGCCCTTGATTCCCCCACGAGTGTCAACTTAATCCGCGTCGTTTGTGTGGCGTGAAAAGATGGTCAAGTGACAAGTATCGAGACACCGGTGCTGATCGTGGGCGGTGGGCCCGCTGGATTGACGACTGCGACGGCGTTGGCGCAGTGCGGCGTCGAACACGTGTTGGTGAACAAGTACGAGGGCACCGCTCACACCCCGCGTGCGCACATCGTGAACCAGCGCACGGTTGAAATCATGCGCCACCTCGGATGCGAAGACGACCTACGTGCCGTGGCGACGCCCCAGGAAATGATGCGCAACAACCTGTGGGTGGAAAGCCTCGCGGGTCGCGAGGTGGCACGGCTGGATGCGTGGGGTACGGGACCCGATCGATTTGCCGATTACACGTCGTCGAGTCCGTCGCCCATGGCGAACTGCGCGCAGACGGTGTTCGAGCCGATGTTGTTGCAGGTCGCGAAACGATCGGGGTCGGACGTGCGGTTCGGTCACGAATTCCTCGGCTTCGAGCGCATGGGTGACGAGTTCGTCAGCACGGTGCGCCAGAGGTCGACCGGTGACGAGTCGGTGATTCGTTCGCGTCATCTCGTTGGTGCCGATGGTGCGCGGTCGAGCGTTCTCGACATTGCGGGCCTGACAATCGAGGGTCGGACCGCAATGTCGCACGCGGTGAACATCTGGTTCCGTGCGGACTTGTCGCAGTACCTCTCCCATCGACCGGGTGTGCTGACGTGGTTCGTCCCGACGGAGAACACCGCGAACCTTCAACTGCTCACGTTGATCTGCCACAAGCCGTTCACCGATTTCGTACTCGTTGCCCGCTACGACCCGAACGTTGACGACCTGTCGACGTGGGACCTCGGTCGCATACGGCCGTATGTGGAGGCGGCCGTTGGTGCCGCCGTGCCCGACCTGGAACTGCTCGGCGTCGCAGGCTGGCAGGTGAACGGCCTCGTGGCTCCCCGGTATTCGGCGAATGGCGTGCACTGCATGGGCGACGCGGTACACCGTCACCCACCGACGAATGGTCTCGGTCTGAACATGTCGGTTGCCGACGGCTACAACCTGGCATGGAAACTTGCCCTGGTGGAGAAGGGTCTCGCCGGGCGCGGCCTGCTCGACACGTATTCGTCGGAGCGTCAGCCGGTTGGTGCGGCGGGTGTGGCGCGTGCGTTGCAGAGCGCGAAGGAGGCTGCGCGATTCGGACCCGATGACTCCGCCGGCGACCCGTACGCCGAAAGTCTTCGCATTGCGAACTACCAGTTCAACGCGCACGGTATGGAGTTGGGTTACTACTACGACCTTGGTGCGTTGGTGCACGACGGCGGCAAGTACCGCGAGAACCCCCGCGACCCGGTGCTGTACCACCACCCCACCACACGGCCCGGTGCACGCGTCGCACACGCGAGGGTTGAGCGTGCGGGCACTCCCCTCTCGACCGTCGATT